>CAZDXD010000157.1:0-3317 GCA_964509415.1 uncultured Treponemataceae bacterium | reverse complement strand
CCTTTTCTCCCTTTTTTGCCGTGTTGCATTGCGGGGGTTTTGTGGTATACTGATTGGCATACTGCTTCTTTTAATTGGAGGAATTTCTCGATGAAGAGAAAAAGCCTTGCCGCCATTGCGCCGCTCTCTTGCGTTGCCGCGTTGCTTTCGCTTTTCTTGCTTTCGTGCGGGGGCAAAACGAAGGCGCCTTCCGTTGATTCTGACCTTCCAACGGTCCGCCTTATTACCGAAGTCACCGGCATTGAGGACAAGTCGTACAACGCGGCCGCTTGGCGCGGGATTGTGCAGTTTTACGGCGACACGCTCGAAAACACGGTCCACCGCGGAAGCCACTACGATGTTGTTGCCGCCCAGACAGAGGATATGTACATTCCCAACTTGATACAGGTAGCGGAAGAGGGCTATGACCTTATCATTGCAACCGGCTTTACGTTTGCGGATGCCCTCAATCAGGTGACCCCGCAGTATCCTGACCAGAATTTTGCGATTATCGATGTTGACTCTGTTCTTCACCCCAATGTGGCTGGCTTTGTCTATTCGGAAGAGGAAGGCTCCTATCTTGTAGGCGTTGCGGCGGCTTTGCAGGCTATTGAAGACGGCATTGCAAACCCGCGCTTTGGCTTTATAGGCGGCGTTGCAAGCCCCACAATCACCAAGTTCGAAATGGGATACGTGCAGGGCATACGCTCCATCTTGCCCGATGCCGAGATTGTTGACTTTTACGCCAACAGCTGGAGCTCGCCTGACCTTGCAAAGGCGACAGCCAAAACTTGGTATGACAACGGCGTTTACTGCATTTTCTCCGCGGCAGGCGGCACGGGCAACGGCACAATTGAGCAGGCAAGGGAATGCCGCATGGCGGGGCTTAACGTGTGGGCTATCGGCGTTGACAGCGACCAGTACGAGGATGGCATTTACGCAGAGGGGGCAAGCGCTGTCCTCACCTCCATGATAAAGCGCGTAGAGAACTCAACAATTAAGGCTCTTGCCGACATAGAAAGAGGCACCTTTACCGGCGGCGTTATAAGAATGTCTTTGGCGGACGGCGGCGTTGACTATTCCAAGTCGAACCCTGCCCTTTCGCCCTCCATTATTGCCGAAGTTGACCGCATAAAGGAAGAGATTATCAAAGGCGACATCCGCATTCACACTACATACAGCGAGGCCCTCGCGGCGGGCGCAGCCCCTGAGGGGCTTTCCGCGCTTGACGACTGACCGCGCGGGCAATCGAGCCGATGCTATCGGCAAAAGAGAAACTTCGGGCGGCTGGCAAGCCGCCTGCACTCTCTGCCCGCGCAAATGCGGCATTCCGCGCCGCGCCGATTCAGCGCACGGAGCTTCCGCTTTCTGCGGGGAAGGCGCGGCGTTGCGCCTAGCGTGGGCGGGGCTTCACTTTGGAGAGGAGCCGCTAATCACCGGCGCGGGCGGTTCAGGCACTGTATTCGTAACCGGGTGCAACCTGCGCTGCCCGTTTTGCCAGAACTGGCAGATTTCGCGTTCAGAAATGGGCGCTCCCGTTTCTTGTGCTGACTTTGCTTCCATTTGCCTTGCCCTCCAGAAAGCAGGCGCTGAAAACATCAACATTGTTACAGGAAGCCACGCCATTCCGCTGATAGCCGATGGCTTGAAAGAAGCGCGCGATGAGGGGCTTTCAATTCCTGTTTTGTGGAACTCATCTGCCTACGAAAGCGTTGACTCCTTGCGCCTGCTTGAAGGGCTTGTTTCTGTCTGGCTTCCCGACTTTAAGACAATGGACAGCGACTTCGCCACCGTTGTGTTCCGCGCACGCGATTACCCTAAGCGGGCGGCGGAAGCTGTTTCTTTTATGGCGGAAGCCTCCCCGCTTGAGCACGGACTAAGCAGAGACAGCAAGGCGCAAACGCTTAAAAGCGGCGTGATTATGCGCCACCTTTCGCTTCCCGGCCGCCTTGAAGACACCGAGCGCGTCCTCCGTTGGTACAAGGAAAACCTTGACGGCAGGGCGCTCCTTTCCCTAATGACGCAGTACACACCGGTACACCCTCCTAGCGGACAGGCAAATGGCGCGGCTCCCCTTCCCGATCGCTTTACAAGCGAGGAGGAATACGGCCACCTTGTTGAAATGCTTGATACCCTCAATATAGAAGAAGGCTTCTTGCAGGAACTTTCCCCCGATAGCGAGTGGCTCCCTGACTTTTCTGAGCGGCAGCCTTTTTCTTCATCTTTGGCAAAGCCCGTCTGGCACTGGAGGAATGGCTTTTTGCGCTAGGGGCGGCGTTTGAGCAATAATCCTCATTGAAATTTCAGCGGCCGCCTTCTATACTGAAAGCCACTGATAAAGCTACTGATTTACAGAAGAAAAGAGGCGTTGCATTATGTCGGAATTGCTTGAAGTTTTTATGGTGCTCTGCTTTGGCGTGTCTTGGCCTATTTCCATCCGAAAGTCCTTAGTGTCGCGGACGGCAAAGGGGAAAAGCCTAGTGTTCGAGTGCTTTATCTTAACGGGATATGTGTGCGGCATTGCCAGCAAGCTTGTCAGCCAAAACATCAGCTATGTAGTTATTTTCTATATTATTAACTTGGTAACGGTGTCTATTGACATAGCGCTGTATTTCCGGAACCGAAGGCTGGACGCGCAAGAAAGCGCTGGTTAATGGCTAATAACTGTAGTATATTTTTCTAGCTGTGATACAAATTGTAAAAGCGGAGTTTATTAAAAGCGCCAAAGCCCCCGAAGAATACCCTGCCGGGAGCCTGCCGGAGTTTGCCTTTTTTGGAAGGTCCAACTGCGGAAAGTCCTCGCTTATCAATATGCTTGTAAACCGCAAGTCTCTTGTAAAAACGGGTGCAACGCCCGGCATGACGCGGCTTGTCAATTTTTTTGCCGTAAACGGGACGTTTATTTTAGCTGACCTTCCGGGCTACGGCTTTGCCCGCCGCTCCGCCGCGGAAAAGAAAGAGTTTGACAGAATGCTTTCAGATTACGTTGAAACCCGAACGACACTCCGAGCCATATTCTTTTTAATGGATAGCCGCCGCCCGCCCGACAGCCCTGAAAAAGATTCTATAGAATACTTTTTGTCACTAGGGCGCGATGTTGTGCCTGTTGCTACAAAAGCAGACAAACTCAACACGGCAGAACGCGCAAAGGCGCAAAAGCGCTTCTCCTCCCTTTTTGCGGGCGGGCAGGACGGCAAACCTGCAAGGGTGATTTTTACTTCTGCCCTTAAAAAAACGGGGCGGGAGGAGCTCCTGAAGGAAATTGAAGCTCGTCTTGAAAGATAGGCTTTTTATTTGGGGGATTTATAGTATACTGTTGCGCAGGCTGTTTCTTTATG
>CAZDXD010000156.1:0-3334 GCA_964509415.1 uncultured Treponemataceae bacterium | reverse complement strand
GTCGCAGGTTGACCGCAAAAATTAATCTGGTATAATTTATGCTATGGCAGGGGGCATTGCGGGCATGTCGCAGGTTGACCGCAAAAATTAATCTGGTATAATAGGTGCGCTGTAGTTCCTTGTATTGCAAGGGAATAAATACAGCGCACCTATTATTTTTAGGGAAAAATCAAAAAAGCATATACTGTTCCGGGAGGTTTTTTGCGGATTTTCTGCCCGCTGAAAAGCTGATAATATTGGTGTATTGCCTGTCAGTGATTGTAAGGACATCAACTTTTCCTCCTTTTGGCAGACGGCGCTCTATCAGCTTGTAATATTTTTCACAAGCATCTTTGCCTGAAAATACTTTTGTATAAATCGAATACTGAAGCATCTCAAATCCATTGTCAAGAAGAAAATTCCTAAATGCCGTCGCAGATTTCCGCTCTTCTTTTTCCACTACCGGAAGATCAAACAACACAAGCATCCACATAATTTTGTACCTGTTAAGATGCAGATTCCTGCTCATTTTCCCGACTTATATCCCCTGTCCATTCCGGCATTTCAACAACTTTAACCTTATTCTCAAGCGCTCGCGTATACGAAAGCGCAAAATATTTCATTGCCTGAAAAACAGGGCTGCATTCGCCATTCATTTCGACCCTGCACCAAAGCACGCTGCTGAGTTTTTTCTTGCATAAAGTGTCTACTTCTCTTGCCCCGTCATTCCAAAGCTCAAAGACGATAAAGTCCGCAAGCGGCCTGAATACTTCAAGCAAATCATCCACAAGGCAAAACTGATTTAATTGATTGTCATGGTGAATCCCCAGAGAGGGCAAAAGTCCTGAAGCGCAGACAGCCCTTGCCATAGAAGCCCGCAACACCGCGTAGCCGTAATTCAAAAAGCTGTTTTGCATTTCCCCGTATCGGCTTCTGGAAAAATCTTCGCCAAACAAAGCCCTCCAGTAAATTTTTGCAGCGTATGCTTCCCTGTTGTCAGGATCGCCGGATTTTACGGTTTTCGCTATCTCAAAAAGCTTTGTTGCTTCTTTTTCTCTATTGCATATTTTAAGAGTTATTGCCTGATTTTGAATTTTCTTGCTTACAATTTGCTTCCATATCTGCTTTTTTAGCGGCAATGAAGCTTCAATTTGGCTTTTAATTATTTTAGCGGCATGATAATTAGAAACCACAGGCAAAACCATGCTCTGCGGAGCGTAATTTGCCCCGCACAATACAGTAACGCAGCCCTTTTCCGAAAGCGCATTCAAAACATTCTTAGTCATGGAAATGCCCTGCGCAGACAAGAGCAGAACGCCTATATCATCCAGAGGAACGCTGCCTAAAAGTTTATCGCCGCATTTAACTTCAAGAAAGCCACGCCTTAAAGAGAGAAACCTGTTTTCCTCATAAACTTCAAGCACCCTGCAAATCATATTTTTATTATCGACTTGCAGGATTTAAGTAAAAAGGATTTATTTTGCCTTATCTATTGTTTATCTTTCCGAGCGGGTCAACTGTTATCAGCCTAGCCCCCATCTCGCCAAAAAGTTTATTTATAGGAACATAGTTTTGCCCTTTCTGCGGCTCCGTGTTCCCTTTCTCTTTAAGCCACAGCTGGCAGCCGTCAAGCATGTTTTCCGCAGTAGAGATAATCCAGTCTCTGCAGTCCGTAGTGCTGTAAACAGGGCGAATGTCTAAGCGGTTATTAGTAGCCGAATACCCCGCAACGCGCCCCTTGTAAAATTTGCCATTGCAGGAAAACTCAATGCAGTCGCCCTTAAACAGCATGCAAACTTTTTTTGCAGCAGGATGTGGCTTTTTATTTTCAAGCTCCTTAATATTTCCGTTGGCATCCGCTTCATCACGGCGAATAAAAGAAGCCTGATATTTTGACTTTCCATTCTTTTCAGGAGGCAGTTTCCATATAACAGCGGTGTAGTAATCCTCAACGCACAAGTATCTTGTAAACCCTTTTGCCGGTATTTCTATTGGCTTTTGATCCCTGTTAATAAAGCGCGCCTTTCTTATGCCTGTTTCATTGCTAAAGCGCTGCATTAAAACGTCAAACTTTTCACCTGTCTCCCTATTCACTTCAATAAAATCCCTGATTCGCTTTTTAAGCGTCTCGTCAACGATTTTGCCGAGATTCTTTTCTTCGATAGAAGCCAAAGGCTCTCGGGAGACATAATATTCCCTGAAAACCTTTACAGAAGGATATTTCCCTGAAAGCTCTTTGCAAGCGTTTTTCCAGCTTGCATTTAAGGCAGCTTTTTCAAATTCTTCAGCAATTTTTTTATTCGTGAAAAACGGCAAATCTTCCTGCTTCAAATCATTAATAGATACTGCTTCAGCTTTTTTGATTTTTCCCAGCGTAGTTTCCTTAGACAGCTTTCCTTGGTATCCGTGATCCGGCTTAAAGCTCACCATAAGGCTTTTTAGCTTTTTTTCGAGCACGCGGCGCGGCACAGGCATTTCGGGCACTTCAATGCGCTCCTTATAGCGCGTCTTATTTGCCTGCGAAATTTTCTGAATCATGCCTCTGTCGCTAAGCGCGATTACAACCGCGTCAACGGCGTGATGCCTGTGGTCGTGCCGGTTTTTCTTGTAATTGCCAACCTCATCGTCTTTCAAGTTAAAGTGAGCAATTTCCGCCTCCGTTATCTTGCGCTTTAATAGGGAGTCAAGCCCCCAGCGCTCCCGCAAAAGCCGCGTCATCATTCCGGAAACGCTCCACGCATTAGGGCAAACGCATTTTAGATAGCGCAGCGCAATTCTTGCAATATAGGCGTTGTCAGTAAGCTGCCGATCTATAAAGGAAGATTCATCCTTAAAGTCTTCCATAGCTTTTTCTGCAAACTTAGCGCGCTTTTTAGGGTTTTTAAGGGCATTTGCACGCTCAAGAATGCCTGCCCACCTGACCGTATCACTATGAAACGCTTCATAAGGCGTGCGCTCTCTTTTTTCCTTGTTGCAAGCTGCATGAACAACTGTTTTATTGTCCTCTGAATCCAGAAGCGTTCTGCTGAAGGGAAGAATATGATCAATTTCAATATTTTTAGTAAAAATCTCTTCCGCGCCTATCACCTTTCCGCAATAAATGCATTTTCGTGCCAGCGTCTCGCTTCCCAATTCTGTCCAAAGTCTGTATTTCAACCTGTCATCGCGGTTTGGGTAGGAAATGCCGACCATTGCCGTGATGCTTTCATTTTCAATCGCGTTTCGCTTTTGATTTTCCCTGATTTTCTTTTCTATTGCTCTTTTCGCTTCTCTGGTTGCCTTTAAGTCGCGGCCAACTTCTACAACAATTTCAGATGGCTTTCCGTATTTTTTAATTAAGGCATTTACGACAATT
>CAZDXD010000155.1:0-3398 GCA_964509415.1 uncultured Treponemataceae bacterium | reverse complement strand
AATAACCCTATTCCCCCTTTAAGGCATTCGCTGCGCATTTCGTCGGGCCAGGCGGAAGCTTGAGTTTCACCGATGTGCGCCTTTCGCAAAAGGAACATGCAGAGCCGAGACTGCCCTATGCCGCCGCCCGCTGTCTGGGTAAGCTCGCCTGCAAGGAGCTTTTTATGAAAAAAAAGCTCGGCGCGTTCTGGGCAGCCGCGGTATTCAAGCTGTTTTATAAGTGATGAAGCGTTAACGCGGATTCCCATAGAAGAAAGCTCTAAAGCCTGCCCGAGTACCGCGTCCCAGACAATGATGTCGCCGTTAAGACCGCGGAAAGCGCCTGACTTTTCAGAGGACGCGCCGTTTTCCGTGAGCCAGTCATCATAGTCAGGGGCACGCCCGTCGTGCAGCTTGCCGTCTTTTAGCGCAGCTCCTATCCCGATTACAAAAACCGCGCCGTGCTCTTTGGCCGCCCTGTTTTCCCTCTCCTTAGGTGAAAGGTCGGGGTATTTTTCAAACAGCTCTTCCGCATGAACAAATGTAAGCGTTTCGGGGAGGACGGGAGCAAAAACAGGGTAATTGTCGTAGACAAAAAACTCAGCCCGTTTCACGCAGGCAAAGACTTTCGAGGCAAGCTTTTTAAGAAAATCAAGCGTGCGGTCTTCTTCATCTATGGCAACCTCCCAGTCCCACTGGTCAACATAAAGCGAGTGCACGTTGTCTAGCGCTTCGTCCGCGCGTATGGCATTCATGTCAGCGTAAATGCCAAAGCCGCGCTTGAGAGCAAGCTCCGTAACGCGCAGGCGCTTCCATTTTGCAAGCGAATGCACAATCTCCATTTCAGCGCCGCCCATATCATTCACCTTAAACGAAACGGGGCGCTCCGTGCCGTTAAGATCATCATTTAAGCCTGTTCCGTTGGGGAGAAAGAGCGGCGCGGTAACTCGTGTAAGGTTAAGTTCCGTAGAAAGCGCCGTCTGGAAATACTGCTTAATCCGCATAATTGCCTGCTCCGTTTCTTTGGGAGAAAGGGCGCTCTTGTAGCTTTCAGGAATATAAAGATTGGACATGATGCACCTCTGTTAGTTTCAAAATCCCTTCTTTTATAAACGTTATTTCTATTGAATTCAACACGCAAAAACGGGTATTCTCAATGGCGTATCTTTAGCATACAGGAGGTTTAAGCCATGAGCATTAAATTTAACGATGTCTATATTGCATTCTACGATGCGAAGTCTTACGATAAGACTTCGTTTACAGAAGAAAACAAAAATTTTTTGTACAACATCGATTTTTTCGATTTTCATCTTAATGAAAAAACAGCATTTTCGGCAAAGGGCTTTAGCGTAGTCTGTGCCTTTGTAAATGATGTGCTTAACGCAAAAGTCATAGGCATTCTGAAAGACTGCGGCGTAAAGCTGATTGCAATGCGCTGCGCAGGCTACAACAATGTTGACCTTAAAGCCGTCGCCGAAGCGGGCATCAAGGTCGCAAGAGTGCCCGCCTACTCTCCGCACGCTGTAGCCGAGTATGCAACGGCACTCCTTCTTGCCGTTACAAGAAAGCTCCCGCAGGCGTATATGCGCACAAAGTCGGGCAACTTCACGCTTGACGGACTTACAGGAAGGGACTTGCATGGGCTTACAGGCGGCATTCTCGGGACGGGGAAAATCGGGCGCATTATGGCAGAAATTCTTAATGGCTTCGGCATGAAAATCGTCCTGTACGACCCTTATCCCCTAAAGGAATGGGCAGAAGAAAAGGGCTTTAGCTATGTTCCGCTTGAAGAGTTTTTTAGGATTTGCGATGTAATAAGCCTTCACTGCCCCCTTACGGAGGACACAAAGCACATTGTCAACAAGCAGTCCCTTGCCATGATGAAAAGGGATGCCGTCATTATCAACACGGGGCGCGGGGCTCTTATAGACACGCACGCTCTTGTGCAGGCGCTTAAAAAGCAAGAGATTGGCGGCGCGGCGCTTGATGTTTACGAAGAAGAGAGCAAGTACTTTTTTAGCGACTGGTCGGTCAATGTTATAAAAGACGATGTGCTTGCAAGGCTTTTGACATTCCCAAATGTCTTTGTGTCAAGCCATCAGGCTTTTTTAACAACAAACGCGCTTTCCAACATTGCGGAAGTTACGATGGGAAACGTCCGGGCGTTTATTTCGGGCGAGCCGCTTGAAAACGAGGTTAAGGCATGAAAAGCTCATCTTTTATTCTCCGCCCCCGCGATGTTGTTTTTCTTTCCGCATGCATGGCGGCGGCAGCGCTTTTTTCGGCTTGCAGCACCACAACGCTTATGGCAGCGGCAAAGGCGGGCGATGTTGAGCGCGCACAAACGCTGATGAAGTACGGCATAGGCGTCAATCAGCAAGATAACTTTAAGAAGACCGCGCTTATTTACGCGGCAGAAAGCGGGCAGGCGGAGACCGCCGTCGCCTTAATAGAAAATGGCGCGGACGTTGACTTGCGAGATAGCAAGGGAAGAAGCGCCCTTATGTTCGCGGCAGGCAACGGAAGCACGGATATTGTCCGTCTTCTTCTTGCGGCGGGGGCGAATATAGATGTGCGCGACAAGGACGGAAAAACCGCGCTCATTTACGCCGCGGAAAGCGGGCAAGCAGAGGCCGCCGCCGCGCTAATTGAAGCAGGCGCAATGCGCGAGCTTGAAGACAACGTCGAAAAGACAGCCTTCGATTACGCCGAAGAAGGCGGGCATGCCGATGTGCTGCGCGTTCTTTTGTGGGAGGAGCCGCCTGCGGAAGAGGAAGATGCGGAGAAGGAAAACACAGAAGAACCGCCTGCGGAAACTGAAGAGCAGGAGGAAACTACAGGCGCTGAGCGCTAAACGCTAACCCCGCCGTCTTCCTTGTTGCATTTGCTCTTCCGGTCTCTCTTCCTGTGTGCCGCTTCCTGCAGGTCGCTTTCTTCTTCTGCCCTGCTGTTGCTGTCCACCGCTTCGTGATGGCTGTGATGTCTCGTCTCTCTGTTGTTGCTGTGCGCCGCTTCCCGAAGGTTGGGAAGACTGCGGTCTCTGTTGTTGCGTACCGCCACTTGAAGGCTGGGAAGGCTGTGCGCCTCCGGGCTGTTGCCGCTGTTGTTGTTGTGCGCCGCTTCCCGAAGGCTGCCTTCCTCTTGACTGCTGCTGTCGCGGCGCCTGCGGAGGCGGCGACCTGCGGCGTGAAGAAGGCGATACGCTCGCCGTTGAAGAGCACGACGCAAGGAAAAGAGCGCAGATCGCAAAAAGAATGGCTGCAAGCTTTTTCGTTATTTTCATTTCTTTATCATATCCCCGCATTCAGCAATGCGCAATGCTTGGCTTCGCCCTAGAAACTAAGCGCTGAAATTATGGCGATGGTAGTGTCAATAATCTTTCGCAAATTTTTTGCAAGCCCCATTAGAACAAAACTCAA
>CAZDXD010000154.1:0-3404 GCA_964509415.1 uncultured Treponemataceae bacterium | reverse complement strand
CTGCCTTTATCCCGGCACGCCAAACCTTGACTTTTTTACCAAAAAAAAGCTGATGAGGGAGCTTGCAGCCCTGCCGGGAGATTATACCCTTCTCGACTTAGGCGCGGGCAGTACTTACAATATCCTTGACTTTTATTTGATGACGCGAAATTCCATTCTTGTTACCACTGCGGAAATTACATCTATTCTGAATGCGTATTCTTTCCTCAAGGCGGCCGTTTTCCGCTTTTTGAATGGGCGGTTTTCTGCAAAAAGCGAGGAGCGCCTGTTTTTGCGCGAGGCTATACGCAGCAATGCACACGGTGCTGACTTTTCCGTCCTTTCCGTTCTGGACGCGCTTTGCGAAAAGTTCCCCGAAACTGGCGGCAAGGCGCGGGAGGAGCTTATGCTTCTCCGCCCGCAGATTATTGTTAACAGGGGGAAAGACGGGCAGGACCTTGAAATGGCAAAAAGGCTGCGCGACCTTGTCCGCGCTAAGCTTAATGTCCATGTGGACTTTATCGGCTTTTTGCCTGAAGATACGGCAGTTCCTGTTTCTGTCGCAATGAGAAAGCCGCTTTTTCTTTCCGCATCCGAAAACCCGTTTGTTGCGGCTGTGCATTCTTCAGCCGAGCGCGTTACTTCGCACGAATACGGCTTAAATGAAGACTTTGCCGACTCAGATGAATATAACGATAGCGACCTTGAACGGCTGAAAAGCGAATTTGACGAAACCCAAGGATAGCAGGGGCTGCAAACATGGATATGAATCATATGCTTGCGGAGCTTCAATCCGCAGGGCGCAAAACCGAATCTTCATTCCTTTCGCTAAGCGATATTTTTCCGCAGCTTCTGGCGGTAAGAAAGAACATTAAATCAGGCGATCTTTTAGAGAAAATTTCCGTTTTGCAAAAGGAATGCAGCACTTTTGGCACTCTTTCGGGCGATTTCTGGTCCGGTCGTGAAGAGGCTTACACCCCAATGCTAGAAAAGCTGAACGAAAAAGTCAGCATGCTCGGCGATTTGGAGCAAGATGTAAAGACTATCAGAGAATGCAGCGAGGAAATGGAGCTTCTTTCGCTTAACGCGATGGTAATTTCGATTAAGTCCGGTGTGCGGGGAAGGGCGTTTTCCAGTATTACCGAAAGCCTGCGCAATCTTTCTTCAAGGATGATTGAAAATTCTTCCCGCCTTGTTCAGGAGCAGGGTCATCTTATTGAAAGCATTAAGGCTCTTGAGGGCGTTATTTCGGATCTTTCGGTTTCGCAAAAGGAAGAGCTTGACCTTTGCAGCAGCGGTCATGCGAACATAGAGAATATTCTGCAATCCATTGGCCGCCCCCTGCCTGAAATAGAAGAGAAAGCCGCCGAAGTCTGGAAATACATTGTCAAAAGCATGGAAACAATCCAAATGCAGGATATTGTCAAGCAGTCGGCGGCGCAGGTTGCCTTGTGCCTTAAAGAGTTCAAGGACTATTCCGAGTTTTCTGAAGACGATGTTTCGCGCCGCAACGATGTTATATGCTTTGACATTCAAATCTGCAAAATCTCGCTTGAAATCCTTAAAGACATAAGCGCCCGCCTTGAAGAGTGCATTAAAATTTTCAGCAGCGACTGGGACAGCCTTCAGGAGATTCTGGAAACTGTCGAAAAAATGCGCGTTGGCTATATCAATTCCTTTTATTCAGATACTGGCGGGCAAATGTCGCTTTCCAGCCAGTTTAACCAAGCGCTTGAGCAGTTTCAGCAGATTTTGGATGGGTTTTTCTATTACCTCAATTCGCAGAAAAGCCTTGTAAAAGACTGCAAGAGCATAAAATCGCACAGCAGGGGCATTTTTATTGTCTTTATGGACTTGCTTCCCGTTGTGACTTCCCTGCATCACGTCCGCGTGTTGCAGAAAATTGAAGTTGCTAAAAACGATGCCATAAGCTCGGTGCGCAATTCCGCTAATGATATGGATACGTTTATCGAGCGCTCAAAGGATACAATCGAGGGAATGTCAAAGCTTTTGGATAGCTTTCTGTCGGAATCTGACCAGCTTCTTTCTGCCTTTATTTCCGAGATTACTCAAACCGGTGATGTCGCGTCGGAGCTTAAAACTTTCGGCGGGGAGTTTTTCGCCCATCTTAAAGACGCGCAGAACGAGCTTGCGCGGACGCTTAAAACATATATGGTTTTTCCCGCGGGCTTTGACAAGAAATGTTCCGCCGTGCGCTCTCATATTGAAGCGCTTGTTTCTGCAAGCGCCTCTTACATGAATCTTTCAGAGTCTCTTTCGCGCGAGGTTGAAAATCTTTCCGCGTTGCAAAGCGAGGAGCTGGAAAAGGCGGGGCTTTCATCTTGGCAGCTAGAGGATGATTCATTTAAGGAAATGATAGACAATTTTACAATTACGTTGCATAAAAGGCTTGCCGGCGACATAACCGGCGTGGCGGTGGAGTCTGGAATGGAATCCGGCGAAGTAACTTTTTTTTGATATTAGGGTGTGCAAATTGAAAACGTATTTTGACTTTCATTTCCAGAAGAACCTTGTTGTTTTGTATCCTGGGGAGTTTTTTTCGTCGAATGCTCAAGATGAGATGATATCGACGGTTTTAGGCTCGTGCATTGCCATAACGCTGTACGACCCCAAGCTGCGCATAGGCGGCATGAACCACTTTATGCTGGTTAGCTCCTCGCAGTCTCAAGACGCGCAGGAAAACAGCGGGAGGTTCGGCGAGTTTGCCGTTGAGCTTTTGCTCAACGACATGATGAAAAAGGGTGCGCAAAAAAAGCGGATGATTGCCAAGGTTTTTGGCGGCAGCAATATGTTCAAAGTTGCCCCCTCGGAGCATAACGTCGGCGAGCAGAACATTGATTTTGCCTTTTACTACCTTGAGCGGGAGAATATCCCTATTAAAGCCTCCGATGTGGGAGGCACCTACTCTCGCAAGATATACTTTGACCCCATCACGGCTAAGGTGTGGCTCAAGCACGTGAAGGAAAAGCCTCGCACGGAAGATGTCCTCATCAAGAGGGAAGAGGAATACCGCGTGAAGGTTATAAAGGAAGAGGAAGAAAAGAAAAAGAGCGATATTGTTTGGTTTTAGCTCCCCTCTCCATTTTCCGAGTCCATGCGGGCAATTTCGCCTTCGATAGACTTGAGCACGACGGGAAGGTCCAGAATAAGCACAAACTGACCGTTGAGCTTCCCAATGTTTTTTATAAAGTCTTTTCTGTACTCTATAATCCCGTAAGAAAGCCCGTCGTTCGGCACAATTTCGAGGTTTGTAACCACATTCACATTGTCAGCAACGATTCCAAGCGTCATTGGCGGAGCTTCTTCGCTTTGTCCAATTTCCGTTACGATAATCGGGAGGGCTTCCAAATCATCATCGCCTTCAATTCCAAAGAGAATCCGCAAATCGATAATTGTAACGACAG
>CAZDXD010000153.1:0-3450 GCA_964509415.1 uncultured Treponemataceae bacterium | reverse complement strand
GTATGTATGTATGTATGTATGTATGTATGTATGTATGTATGTATGTATGTGGCGGAAATTCTATTGTTTAATTTTGTTGCGCTTTGCACAAGTCGTGCGCCCCTTTAATTAGAGGGAGCGTATCATAAATCCTTCTTTTTTGTCAAGGGAAAAGCAAGGGTTTTGCCAAAAACTTTTTGCCGAGCGGCAAGCCTTCCACCGCCAAGTACGTTGGATGCAGATGAGTAGACAAAAATAGCGCATTCAGCGATAATCGCTTAAATCGTTTTTTTAGAAAAATCAGCATGCAAGAAGCTCCAGACACCCCGCAAGTTTCCATCATCATACCTGTCTACAATGCCGAACCCTACCTCCGCCGCTGCCTCGCCTCTGTGCTTGCGCAGACTACCCCTGACTGGGAGTGCATCTGCGTCGATGACGGCTCCACTGACGGGGGGGGGGCACTACTTGATGAGTTCGCCGCAAAAGACAGCCGCTTTGTCGTTATTCACAAGGAGAACGGCGGCATAAGCAGCGCGCGCAACGCAGGGCTAGAAGCCGCGCGCGGTGAGTACATCGGCTTTATCGACAACGACGACTGGATAGAAGCGGAAACCTACGAGACGGCTCTTGAAGCGGCGCAGCGGACGGACGCGGACTTTGTGCAGTGTCGCTATGTTGCCGAAACAAAGGACGGCCCGCGGCCTTCAAAGGAGTGCGTGGAGGGGGAGTTTAACTTAGCCGAAAACCCGGAGTATTATTCTTCTACAGTGTGGAATAAGATTTTTAGAGCGAGCCTTGTTGCCGAAAACCAAATGCGCTTTCCTCTAGATGCTAAAATTGGCGGGGAGGACGCGCTTTTTTCTAGCGCAGCCTACTGCTATGCAAAGAAGGCTTATTTTATTAACCGCGCGCTTTATCACCATATCCGCACTCATGTCTCTACTTCAACAAGAAAAGTAACGCATGGCGAAATAATGGGGCTCGTTGCCGTAACAAAAGAAACCTGCGAGTACATCGGACAATGTGCAGAAATGGCGAAAGACGGGCAGGCAAGGCAAGCCTTTGCCGACATCATCTTTGGCGAAAAAATGTACGCAAAGGGCAAGGCGCTTAACGTCATTCCAAAGCCCGACTACCGCCTTTACCGCTCCATCTTTCCGGAGCTAAACCGCGAGTTCTTGCCCCGCTTTATTAGGCTAAAGACAAAGGCGAGCCTTATACAGCTTCTTTACGCATGGCGCATGGGCTGGCTTGTAAAGGCTCTCGTGTGGACTAAGAGGATACTGCGCCGATTGGCCGGCAGAGGCTAGGCGCAAGCAAGGCTCTACCTGCCCCGCCCTATAAACTGCCCAAGCCTGCAAGCCTACCAGCTTGCGCTGTCGGCTTGCAGGGGCTGCCGACTGATAACTGTCGACTGTCTTTATCTTTTTTTTAAGAAACGCTATCATTGCCGACTATGGAGCAAAACGAAAAGAATGGCGCGGCAAAGGGCGAAGGCCTACCCCGCGTTGCGGGAATAATCGGGGCAGAGCAGCAGGAAGTCGATCTTCTCTGCGAAAAGCTTGAAGGAGCGCAAGAGGCTTCCATCGCGGGGATTGATTTTCATTGCGGAACGCTTTTTGGCGTTTCTGTTGTTATCGCTCGCTGCGGAATAGGCAAGGTAAACGCCGCCCTCTGCGTGCAGATTATGGCTGACCGCTTCGGCGCTTCAAGGATTATCAACACGGGCTCTGCGGGCGGCACAGCGGAAGGCCTTAGCGTCCTTGACATGGTAGCGTGCACGGATGCCGTGCAGCACGACATGGACGTTACCGGGGCAGGCTACACGGCAGGGCAAATACCAGGAGTGCCCGTCTTCTCTTTTGCGGCTGACGAGAAAATGCGCCGCGCCGCATTGCAGGTCTTTGCGGGCTTTGACCGCGCCTTTTACGAGCGGCTAGAGGCAGAAGACGCGCAGAGTGCAGGCGTTTTTTCCCGCCTAAAAAGGCTCCCCCTTATAAAGGAAGGAAGAGTTGCATCCGGCGACACCTTTGTCTCTGATGACGGCCTGCGAAGCCGCATTATTGCAGCCTTCTCGCCCGCCTGCGTGGAGATGGAAGGGGCTGCCGTAGCGCAGGCGGCGTGGGCTAACGGCATTCCGTTTTTGGTCTTGCGCAGCATATCCGACATGGCAGGCAGCGGCGCGCATCTTTCTTACGAGGATTTCTCTCGCCTCGCCTCCCGAATAAGCGCGGCTGTTGTGCTCGGCATGATGGAAAAAGCGGAGGAGTGGCTTTAGCCGCTTTTTCCTGCCCTAGCCGCCTGCCTTGCGCCGCGATTGCCGCCGCTTACTCTGAAGGAATCCAGCCGCTGAGCTCGCCGTTTTCTTCTATTACGCAAGGCGGCTTTTCGGCGTAAAAGGCTGTAATTGTAGGATTGCGCACAAGGCAGTCAAGGTGGATTAGGGCCTCCGCGTCGTTGTCGTAGTTTTTGCCGATTGCAAAGTGGCAGGTGCGGAACGCCTTCTCGTCTTCAAGCATATTGCCGCGCACTTCAGCCGCGGGGTTTAAGCCTATGCCAAGCTCGCCCAAGCCGCGGGCGTTTCTTTTAAGCGCGGCAGCGTCTTCCGCTGAAATCTTTCCCTCACGAGCAAGCTTTTCCGCGGCAAGCTCGCCCGCCTCAACAGAGCGGCGAAGGGCATCGGCTTCCTTTCCGCCCGATATTTCAGTGATAAACCCAGCTTTGTACTCCACCCTGACGGGAGTTTCCGCAATCGCGTCCCCTTCCGTAAGGCTTACAGAGCCGTCAAAAACAATCACGCCTTCAGCTTTGCCGGGAAGCGGGCTTATATAGACTTCTCCAGCGGGGATATTGCCTCCGCTTCCTCCTAAGCCAAAGTCCCCGTCGTCGCTGAAAGCCGTTCTTCCCGCGACAGGAACAGTGATGTCTGTACCAGCGGGGGCCGTTACGCGGATATGGGTTGCGCCGGCAAGCGCCGCGCAAATCGCGGCGCAACGCCTTTTAAGGAGCGCGTAATCAATTCCCGCGGTTCGCCTGAACATATCCACAGTAACGCCCGGCATCCAAACAGAGCGCAACGTCTTTTTTTCGTCCATAAGATAGTGAAAAATATGGTCAATCTTTCTGCCGTCTTTGGTTAGATAAGGATTTTCGGTGTGCAGCCTGTCTTTTCCCATTTTATTTGCAGAAACCGACGCGCACACTTCTGGAGCGCTCTCAAAAGCCGCTATCGCGGTCATATTCGCAAAGTCAAGCTGCGTCTTTACCGGCTGTAAAATCAGTGTTGCCTCAGCTCCTAGCTTAATGCTTTCCTCATAGAGCGCGCGGCTTATCGCTTCAACATCGACTTCGGGATTTGTGATAATCAAAAACTGCTCGCCCGATTTTACTTTGAGCACATCGCGGACAACAGTCATTGCCGCCTCTGCCACAGTCTGCTTGTATTCCATAGCGCAATTCTCCACAAAA
>CAZDXD010000152.1:0-3481 GCA_964509415.1 uncultured Treponemataceae bacterium | reverse complement strand
CTGGGCGCCACAGGAGACGAGGCGGCGGCTCATCAAGATTGCGGCTGAGAACCTTGCGGCCTTCTTGCGCGGAGAGAAGCTTAACCGCGTGGTGTAATGTAGCTCGAGCGACTTTCAAGAAAAAAATGAAAAAAAGCGAATTTTTTAAAAAAAAACGCTTGACAGCCGCCAGAAGTGTGTTATCATAAAGATGAAAGGTGGGAGTGAATAGAAGCGGAGGATGAGTTCCGCTTGAAACTGCAGTTTCGATGAATGGTTGGCGCGCGGCTCTTGGGGCAAAGTCCAAAGAGCCGCGCAGGAGCATTGCTTTTTTGGGAGGGGGAGGCGTTTATGGAAAATCCGCCTGAGAGTGCAGCCCCAAAAGGGGCAGGCTAGACCGACAATTAGCCGCAATAGCGGAGTTGAAAGATTGATCTAGAGGATTCAAGCAAAAAAGACGCTCGACTAGCGGGCGCGTTGCTAAACTGTAGGTCATTAAAAGCCGGCTTTAGGCCGGCTCTTTTTTTCCTTATAGCCGCTTGGCCATTGCGCTGCGGTTAGGTTGCAGAGAGAGCAAAATGGGTTTTAAGGAATTGGTGCTAAAAAACAGGAGCTACCGCGGGTACGACAGCTCTCGCCCGGTAAGCAAGGAAGAATTGCTGGAGCTGGTGGACTTGGCGCGCTTCGCGCCTTCCGGCATGAACAAGCAGGAGCTAAAGTTTTGCGTTGTATGCGACAAGGAGCTGGCGGGCAAAATCCTAAAGATTTCTAAATGGGCGGCGAGGCTAAAAGAGAAGAAGTTGCCATATCCAGGCAAGGAGCCTTCGGGCTTTATCGCCATTTGCCGCGACAAGGACTTAGGCGTCTCCGTTGAGATCAGCCTAATAGACGCAGGAATAGCCGCGCAGACAATTTTGCTAGGCGCAACAGAAAAGGGGCTTGGCGGCTGCATTAACGCAAGCTTTCAAAAGGAGGAGCTCTCTTCGCTTTTGACCTTGCCGCAGAATGTGGAGCCGGTCCTTCTTTTGGCCGTTGGCAAGCCTGACGAGAAAATCGTGCTAACCCGCGCCGAGCCCGGCGGGGATACCGCCTATTGGCGGGACGAAAACGACGTTCACTATGTCCCTAAGCGGGCGCTAGAGGATATTCTCATTCCTTAGCTTGCAAAATTCTCTTGCCAAAATCAAGAAATCATTGTATAAAATTTGTCGAGGAGATTTCAAAATGTTCAAGATGCCTTTTAAGCTGCTTGCGGCATTGGCGGCTTTGTCGATCCTTGCGGCAACGTCGTGTTCAAAAAAGCAAGAGAATGCAACGGAACAGGAGAGCGCGGCTCAAGAGATTAAAATAGCCTTTGTGCCTAAAATAACGGGCGATGGCTACTTTGAAACCGCGGGGCGAGCGGCGCTAGAGATGGGCGCGGAGCTCGGCATAACAGTAACTTATGACGGGCCGCAAGCGTCTAACGTTTCGAGGCAAATCGAGTACATCCGCAAGTTTACAGATCAAGGCTATGACGCAATCGTGCTTTCGGCACTCTCGCCTACGGCGCTGAACAAGTCCTTGCAGGCGGCGCAGGATTTGGGCGCGAAGATACTGACGTGGGACAGCGACGTTGACCCCGCGGCTAGGTCGCTATACATAAGCCAAGGGACGACGGAACAGCTAGGCAGGCTGCTTGTAGAAATGGCGGCCGACCAAATGCCCGATGCAAAGAGCGCCGCAAAACGGGTGGCATTCCTTTATTCGAGCCCCGAAGTAACGGATCAAAACGCGTGGGCAACCGTGGCTAAGGCCATAATAGCCGAGGAGTATCCCAACTGGGAGGTGGTTGCCACCCAATACGGCTACCAAGATACGCAACGTTCTCTATGGGCGGCAACCGATATGCTGAGCTCGTTCAAGGATCTTGATGCCATTCTTTGCCCCGACTCCGTAGCCTTGCCCGCGGCGGCGCAGGCCGCGGAGGCTTTAGGTCTCATGGGCAGAGTTATCATAACAGGCTTTTCCACCCCTCGCACCATGCGCCCTCATGTTGAAAGCGGCGCCGTAAACAGGTTTGCCCTTTGGGATGTGGCGATGCAGGCTAAGCTTGCCGTATATATGGCCTACCAGCTTGCAATGGGAGCTGCCTATCATGTGGGCGACAAGATTGAAGTGCCTGGCGTGGGCACTGTAGAGGTCGCGCCAAACAGCGAGCAGGGCTATAGCTACGAGGCAGAGAATAACGGAGTAATCCTTTTGCCTGAGCGGGTTGTGTTTACCAAAGAGAATATTTATGACTATGACTTTTAGCGGATGCGCGGCTCTCCTGAGCAAGGGCTAGAAGAGCCGCGCCCTTCCGCCCCGCGGTTGCCTCATCTCTTTTCTTCCTATTATGCGGCGCTTTTTGGCGAGCGCTGGGAGCAGCTTAAAGCCGCCCTTGCAGCGCCTGAGCCTAAAGTCGCGCTCTCAAGCGGTCTTATAAAGCCCTACTACATGAGCTCAAGCAGCATAGCCGCGGCAAGGGCGCTTTTTTTTTGCAAGGAAACGCCGCCACAAAATGCCCGCATCCTCGACTTGTGCGCGGCGCCTGGCGGAAAATCCCTCGTGCTTGCCTCCAGCATGGGGGAGGAATGCGAACTCGTGGCGAATGAGCTTTCCGCCGCGAGACGCCGCCGCCTCATAGCCGTCCTTGACGAGCATCTTCCGCTAGAAGCGAGGCGGCGCGTACGCGTTACAGGCTTTGACGGCGCCCGCTGGAGCCGCTTTGAGCGGGAATGCTTTGACTTTATCCTTCTTGACGCGCCTTGCTCCTCGGAGCGGCACGTAATGGCAGATGCCAAAAGCCTCGCGCAGTGGACGGCGGCGCGCGTCAAGAACCTTGCCGCAAGGCAGTGGGCGCTTCTTTCGGGGGCGTGGCTTCTTCTAAGACCGGGCGGAAGGCTCGTCTACTCAACTTGCGCCTTAACGCCTGCGGAAAACAGCGCCGTTATGGAGCACCTCCTAAAAAAATACCCCGACAGCAGCTTGCTCTTTCCCCCAGAGAGCTTTTTTGCGCAAGTCTCCCCGGCAATCCATGCGGAAAGGGAGAAATGCGGCATGAGCATTCTCCCTGACGCTTCTGGCGGCATTGGCCCTATCTTTTTTGCGGTAGCGGAAAAGGCGGCGCGATAGCGCCTAAGCCTGCAGGCTTTTTTGCCGCATTCAGGCGGCTTAACGTCCTGTCAAAGGTGTCCGCAAACGCCTTTATGTCCTTCGCGCCAAACCTTTGCGCAGTCTCTGGCTTTAGCCCGCTGTTGCAAAGCTCAAGCATGAAGTTCCTGATGGAAAGCCGCTCGGCTATGTTTTCTCGCGTGTAGAGCGTACCCCTGTCGTTGATGACGGCAAGGTTTAGGTCAACGAGGCGCTTTGCAAGCGGAATGTCCCGCGTTACAACGAGGTCGCCCGCTACAGCGTTTTTGGCAATGTAGTTGTCGGCCGCGTCCTTCTCTTGCGGAAGAATGACCATCGTCACGTCCTT
>CAZDXD010000151.1:0-3499 GCA_964509415.1 uncultured Treponemataceae bacterium | reverse complement strand
ATATGTCACCCGCGCTTATAGTGTGCATAGTTCTTCTTGCGTCAGGCGTAATCGCGCTTCTTGTTTTTCTCATCAAGACGCTCGCCGCGCCCCGCAAGATCGAAACAATCGAAAAGTTGATCCACAACGGCAAAACACAGCAGGCTATAAAGCTGGCAAAGTCTATCATAGCAAAAAACCCGCGTGATTCGGAAGTCCATTATATTCTCGGCAAAGCGTACCTTGCCGATAACAGGCCAGAGCTTGCGCTGATGGAATTTAAGACTGTAAACGCGGCAGCTTCATTTTCAGCTAAAATCCCGGAACAGGAATTCAGGCAGGCAATCGCAAAGCTCTACCTGCGCTTTAACCAGCAGGAAGAGGCGCTGAAAGAGTATCTTCTTTTAATAAAGCTCAACCCGAAAAAGGCGGACTATTGCTTTATGGCGGGGGAGCTTTTTGAGCAGCGCGACAACAGCGAACAAGCCGCCGCCTGTTACAGGAAAACAGTGGAGCTTGACCCGCGCAACGCGGCTGCTCACGCGGCGCTCGGCTATCTTCTTTACAGAATGAAGCAGAATTCAGCAGCTAAAAAGGAAATATCAACCGCCCTTAAGCTTGACCCGCAGAACGCCAAAGCACACTTTTACCACGGTCGCATTCTCATGGGAAACCACGAATACGCCAAGGCGATTGCAGCCTTTGAAAAGGCGGTGAGGTCACCGGAGTTAAAGCAGAAGGCGTTTATAGAACGCGGCCGCTGCTATATGGAAGCAAACAATTTTGAAAAAGCCATAGGGGAATTCACATCGGCAGTCAAAGCGTCAAATTCGCCCTCGTCAAACGACACTTTGCACGCAAGATATTTCCTTGGCAACTGCTTTGAAAAAACCCGCGACATTGACAGCGCAGTCGCCCAGTGGGAAGAAATACAAAAGCATAAAAAAAACTTTCTGGATGTCAACGAAAAGCTTGCCCTTTACCAAAGCGCGAGAACCAACGACAACATAAAAGAGTACCTTACTGCCAGTAAAGAAGATTTTTTTGCAATATGTAGGGCAATTACGGTTGACTATTTAAAGCTTGTGCCTTCTGCCAATGTAAAGGAAACAAAATACGGTTGCATCTTTGTGGCGGCAGAAAACGATGAGGGAATGCGCAATATGCGAAAAATAGCGCGCCTCGTTGTATTTTACAGGGACCCGGGCATGATAGAAGAAAGCTTTTTGCGGAACTTGCAGGAAGTGATGAAAAAGCAGTCAATCGTCAAGGCCGCGATTTTGACAAGCTCAGGCTTTACGCGGGCCGCCATAAAGTTTGCGGAAAATCGGTCAATCGAGCTGATAGGACCTGAAAAACTTGAGTCAATTCTTGGCGAGGTAGACCTTTCATCCACAAAGTAAGAGCGGAAGATGAAACTTCTCTGCGTATCCGACCAAATTGACCCGTACATTTACAATTCTTCTGTAAAAGAGCGGTTCGGCGACGTAGACGCGGTAATTTCGGCGGGCGACCTTCCTGACGAATACCTTGACTTTATTTCAGGCGCTTTGAATAAGCCAGTGTTTTTTGTCTTTGGCAACCACAACCTTAAAAGCTTTAATCTCTATCACGGTTCAGCCGCTTGGCGCAAAAACGAATACAAAATGGCTCATGAGTTCCCCGGAACAGGTGCGGCATACGTCGGCTTTAAGTGCCTTAAAACTGAAAAAATGCTTATTGCCGGCGTTTCAGGCTCTATCCGCTACAACAACGGGCTGTGCCAGTACACGGAAAGGCAAATGGCGTTCAAGCTATTGCGCCTTGTGCCGCAGCTTCTTTTGAACAAGCTGCTGCGCGGGCGCTTTCTTGACGTTTTTGTAACGCACGCCGCGCCTTTGGGAATCCACGACAAGGAAGACCCTTGTCATAGAGGCTTTAAGTGCTTTTTGAAATTTATGCAGGTTTTTAAGCCAAAATACCTGATACACGGGCACATTCACCTCTATGACCTTCAAGCGGAGCGCGTTACGCAATATGAAAACACAACGGTTATCAATGCCTACAGCCACTATGTAATTGAAACCGGAGACTTCCAATGAGCGACATTATAAGGCAACAGGCAAGAGAAGACTTTTCAAAAGCGAGAAACAAAGCGCTCCTTTACGAAATACAGAAATTTCTCACGCCCGCGAAAAGCAGAATGCTTTCCCTTAACGATGTGAAAAAAATACTTAAGCCCAAAGGCGAAGTTTACGTTGGCATGAAAAGCGTTCCCATTTCAAAAATTGTAGGAAGCGAGGGGCGGTATAATGACTTTGACAGCCATTTTCTGCCGAAAGCAAACCACCTGCGCCAGAGGTGGTCCCGCGTTGACGAGGCGCGCCTTTCGGATATCCCGCTTCCGCCCATCACGCTTTATGAGCTTGGCGGTCTTTACTTTGTGCGCGATGGAAATCACAGGGTATCCGTTGCAAGAACTCAAGGTGTAAGCTTTATAGACGCGGAGGTTATTTCCCTTCAAAGCGAAATAATACTCCCCGAAAGCGTTACGCCCGAAAGCCTCTGCCGCGAAGTTATAAAGTACGAAAAAAGGCTTTTTTACGCGGAAACAAACTTTGGCGACATCACGGACGACTGGAACCTTGACTTTACCTCACCCGGCTCTTACGACACTATCTATGAGCATATACAGGTGCACAGGTTCTTTATGTGCGAAACCGCCGACTCAGGAGTGGATTTCCCCGCGGCGGCTCTTTCATGGTACTGCAACGTTTACAAGCCTGTCTTGGAAACCGCAAGCGGCGCAAGATTAGTCAAGAAATTCCCAAAAAGAACCGCCGGAGACCTCTACATTTGGATTATACGCAAATGGGACGAACTAAAGCTAAAATACGGCATGGAATATCCGCTTGCAGAGGTTCCAAAGGAGCTAGAAGAAAGCGCCGCCAGAGGCGGCTTGCTTTCGAAAATTGCCCGCATTTTCCGCCCGCGGCGCGCAAGCGAACAAAACTAGTATACCATTCCCTAAATAGCAAGCCCAATTTTCACTTCCTCCTAGCTGCTGAGAGCTGTTAGCTGACTTTCAAAACGAAAATCGACGATTATCGAAAAGAAAATCGACGATTATCTCGCGTGGAATAGGCTACTACGCAACGCGGAATAGCTTACTCCGTGGCGTGGAATAGCCTATTCCGCGTCCGTATATCGGCGATAAGATGCCTGTATCCAGTGACCAGTGCTGAGTAGTGCCGAGCACTTGGCACTGCTTAGCACACAGCACGCAGCACTGGGTACTGGGATTTTTATTTACAGAATTATCTACTAGCGCATCGCGCAGCGTAGCTTCTAGCGCATCGCGCAGCGTAGCCCGCTGCCAAGCGGGCAAGCATCTAGCGAATCGCGCAGCGTAGCCCGCTGCCAAGCGGGCAAGCATCTAGCGAATCGCACAGCCAAGCTCAGCAAGCCTTCCGTCGCTATCGCGCCGTCGGCTCGCTGGGCAGCCCGCCTGCCGTCGGGCAGGCCAGGCGCTTTCTTGCCA
>CAZDXD010000150.1:0-3503 GCA_964509415.1 uncultured Treponemataceae bacterium | reverse complement strand
AGCCTTATTCCCCGTGCTGT
Organism: uncultured Treponemataceae bacterium; assembly: GCA_964509415.1. GTDB lineage: Bacteria > Spirochaetota > Spirochaetia > Treponematales > Treponemataceae > Avitreponema. The sequence goes on along the minus strand of CAZDXD010000150.1, from coordinate 3,483 downwards.
TTTAAGAAATCTGAAGGCGTTATAACCAAAGGATCAGGCGGGAAATGCCTCGTGTTTCCTGTTATCAGCGTTGCAGAGCAAAACTTGGCTACCTCGTAAAATTTTCTGTCGGATTCATCGATAAAAACGCCACTTAAAGGCTCTGGCAGCACGGAGCGACCATAAATCAAGAACCTAGTAAGGAGTGCATCAACATCATCTGCTGAAAAGTTGAATTTTGGTCGGCTAAGAACATCGCTGTATTCTTCTAGAATGCGCAAGTCAAAGCAAGGCGTAAGCTTGTCTTTAGAGACAAAACCTACAACCTTTGCGGGCGCGCCGTTTTTTGACAACAGCGCGGAAACCAAGATGTTTGTATCGAGGACTGCAAGCAATAGGGCTCAACCCTTTTCGGCGCGAGCTGCGGCTATTTCAGCTTCAATTTCCTCATCGCTCATAAACCCGCGAGCTGCCGCCCTTGCCCTCATGGAATTAAAGGCTTCTTGCGCTTTATCTTGTATTACAGCTTTTATTCTTTCATCAAAATTGCCGTCCGCTAAATTGAGCATGAGCGCGGCGGGCTTTCCATTGCTTGTAATGACAATTTCCCCGTCACGGCTGAGCTCTTGCAATAGGCTTTCAGGCGCGGCTTGCAACTCTTGCACCGTGTAAAAATTCATGCCTTAACCTCCTAGCTATAGTATAAATTGCATAGCCAAGCTCGGCAAGCCTCCACGCAAAGCGTGTCGGCTCGCTGGGCACAATTAGCAAGGAAATTCAGGGCTTAGAGCTTGACGGCGTTACTTGCCTGCCTTCTGGAAGGCAAGCAACGATTTTTGCTTCGCAACAATAGCGATTTTTCAGGTAGAAAAACGGCGATTTTTGTGTCTGAAAAACGGCGATTTTCGTTGCGCAAAAACGGCGATTTTTGCAATATCAATCTAGGCTAGTATAGCGTTTCCTAAATAGCAAGCCCAATTTTCACTTCCTCTGACGGGTCAATTTCCTCAAGATGCCTTCCAATAGAAAACAACAGGAGCGGCACATTACAGCAAACGCTTATTTTAATTTTACATTAACTCATTAACATGCCGTTTCCTCTTGTTTGGGAAAATGCATATTTTTATGCATATCTAGAAATTAAAGAATGATTCTGTTGTAGCTTTAAATAAAATTCTTTTTAGCGTTTGCTATAATTTCTCCGAATGTGCCGTATTCTGATGAAATTCCCTTTTGAATTGGCATGAATGCCCCGCGGGATTTAAGCGGCATGCAACTATAAAATGTTATTTTATTTACAGAACGATCTACTAGATTGGTGCCTGAATTACGGTTGCCTAGTTGCCTAGTTTTCTAGTCTCTGGGGCGGAGCAAGAAGAGGGGCATGGCAAATGCTCCCTTGCAACACAAATGAAAAAAGTGTAAAGTCGCTTCAAAATGGTAAACTGGGAGGTAGCCATGAAAAGAGCGTTTTATCTGTTTAACGCGGCTATGGGTTTAATCCTGATTCTCGGAATCGCCGGCTGCGCAAGCTCACCAGAAGTTGAAGAACAGCCTGTTGAAGAGCAGCCCATTGAAGAGCAGCAGACCGAGATTTTGCAGGAGGAGCCCGCAGAAAGCCCTGCCGCCGCGCTTCTAAGCCAAATAGAAGAAGCGCGCAAAGCCGCTGAAGAGGCTGGCGCAAGGGAGTATTACCCTGAGCAGTTTGCCACGGCGGATTTTGCCGCCCAGCGCGCGCAGGACCTTTTTAATGCCGAAGACACCGATGCGGCGCTTGCAGAGGGGCGCAAGGCCCTTGCTTGGTACCGTATGCTGAAAATCGGCATGGATATCCGCGATTTGAGGCAGAAAATCCTTGAATACAGCTTTGACGTTGAAGACCCCGAAGGATTTGCCGACGCGGAAGCAAAATACGGCGAGGCTGTAGAGAAATTCGAGCTTGAACATGAGGAGGCAGAAAGGCTTTACATGCAGGCGCTTGCGGCGTATCAAACTGTGTGCAACAACGGCTTTATGCGCATTGCCGAAGAGGAAAGGGCGCGCGCATTGGAGATTATAGAGCTCTGCGATTCGATTAAAGCCGCGCGTTCTATGGCAAGCGACTATCAAGCCGCTTCGGAAACATTCGCCTCCGCCGAAAGGCTTGGCGAACAGGGGCTTTGGGAAGAGTCTTGCAAAGGCTACAGGGATGCTTCCATTCTGTTTGCCGAAGTTTACCAGAACGCGCTGTACAAAAGAAATGTGGCTAACGAAGCCATGAATGCCGCGCGCGCAAGGCAAGAAGCAAGCACAGCTTTAGCGCTTGAGGCGGACGAAATCGCTCCCCTTCCCGATGAAGAGGAAGAAGCCGCTGCGAACGCAGAAGAAACAGAAGCCGCGCCAGAAGTTGAGCCTGCGGTTGAAGAGGATGCCGCCGCGCCAGAAGTTGAGCCGGTTGAAGCGGATACCGCCGCTTTTGATGAAAGCGAAAGCGCAATAATTTCCGGCGAGGAAATCACCATTGACAGCGAAACGGCTCCCGAAGAAAGCGCCGCGCTGGAAACCGGAATAGAATCAGGCGAAGAGCATTCTATTGAAGATCAGGAGGCAACGGAATGAAAAGAAAATTATGCTTCATGCCAGTCGCTTTTTTCATGATCGCAGCGGTACAGCTTTCGGCCGCGTCATACGATGACAATTCCTTCCAGAGAAGGAGCAGGGAATATTCCGCGATGGCGGAAGCGGCGTATGAGGAAGGCGATTATGATGGCGCCGCGGAATACGCGCGGCAAGCCGAAGAGAACGCGAGGCTTTCGGAAGAGTATATTAGAAGAATGCTGCTCCGCGCCGAAGCCGAAACGGAAATGAACCGCGCGCGCACAAGGATGACTTGGGCGCGGGAAATTAATGCGGACGTAAATTACCCCGACGAGTACAGAACCGCAGGCGAGTATGTTGACAGGGGCGGGCGCAGCTTTAATGAGGAAGACTACGAAAATGCCAAGAATTATGCGCAGATGGCGCTTGAGGCTCTGGCAGGCATTGGGGAGGTTCGCGTCCTTCCCGCGACTTACCGCGTTGAAGAATGGGGCTCTGCGCGCGACTGTTTCTGGACAATCGCCGGAAATGACGCCGTTTACGCAGACCCCTATCAGTGGCAAAAACTGTACGAAGCGAACAGGGACCTCATTCCCGAACCGGGGAACCCCGATTTAATCATGCCGGGGACGATAATCGAAATACCCAGCTTGCGGGGAGAGCGCCGCGAAGGGCTCTATGACCCTGCCGTTGACTACGGGAGCATTAACGACCGCTAAAATTTGGAGGACAATTTCATGCTTATTCAAAAAAAATCCGTTACGGCGGCGCTTTTCGCGCTTTTAGCGATTTTTTCGGTTGCAGCGAGAGGCAGATCGGATAGGAACGCGAGAGAAGCGGCTTTAAGCTTTTCAGGCGGCGATGTTATCACTGTGCGGGAGGGGACGCTGCAAGGCTTTGAAGAGGACGGCGCCCTGCACTGGTTCG
>CAZDXD010000149.1:0-3519 GCA_964509415.1 uncultured Treponemataceae bacterium | reverse complement strand
CCAGCCGATAGAGTTTGTGCCAACATCAAGTCCAAGCCGCCACTTAAAAGCCATTACCCATTCTCCTTGAAAAACAAACTTCGCATAACCGAATCGCCTACTTTATTATAAGAAATATATGAAAAATGCGCAAATTATATTTGACAAGGTACTTTCAAAAGTGATATTATAGCCGTGCTAGATTAATTTTTTCGGTCAACCTGCTGACAAGGGAGGTTTCGGCCTCCCGCAAAATGTTTTCATATTTCCGGCTCATAGCGTGCCGTGTGATATGAATAACTACACCACAAAAAGGGAAGCTGCGGCTTCTCTTTTTTATTGATGACTTATCCGCGGATTTGCTGTACACTTTTCGATATGGCAGATTTAACCGCGGGGATTACCGCCGTAACAAAGGGACAGGATATTTACTACACGCTGACTTGGTCCCCGCTTACAAAAGCCGATAAATACAAAATTACAACAGGAGTGCCTTCCGTCGCGGGAATTTTCGAGCTTTATAGAATGGACAAAGAGAAAAGGCTCAACCTGCTGGCGGTTACGCATGCTTGGTATGGCGGGCTTAGAAGCCAGTTGCGCGAAGCCGTAGACCCTGATGCCGCGTCCAACCCGATCAGGAAGGCTGCCGTAACGGACGCGGATTTGTATTACCGATACGCGCCTAGCGACAACCTGGACGCGCTTCTTGATGTGGTCTGGTTTTTGCACAATGTCTATTTCCCAAACAATGTGCGCGTCCATAATTCCGGCAAGTACGACAACATTTACCTGGACGAAAGGGCCCCAGACAGGGTTCACTGGGTAGAGTAGCTTTAGCGATTCAGACTGCGCGGGCTATAAAAAAGGAGAAGCAAAAAATGGAAAACGCCGTCAGCGCCGATGTTATTGTAATTGGAGCGGGAGCCGCCGGAATGAGCGCGGCGCAATACGCAGCGCGTTCCGGCTTGAGCACGCTTGTTTTAGAAGAGAAAGCTGAAGGCGGGCAAGCGGTGTTTATCGACAGGCTAGAAAATTACCCGGGTATCCTCGAACCCGTGAACGGATTTGACTTTTCGCAGGCAATGAAAAAACAGGCTGAAAGCTTTGGCGCGGCATTCTCGCGCGGGAAAATCTGCGGCATAGAGAAAACGGCGGGCGGCTTTGTGATTTCTCTGGAAAATGACGGCGCGGAAAGCGCGGCGCAGAATCTCACCGCGGCGGCTGTCATTATCGCGACAGGCGCTGAACACCGCAAGCTGGGTGTTCCAGGCGAAGATAAATACTTTGGGCGAGGCGTGTCCTACTGTGCCGCCTGCGACGGCCCTTTTTTTAAGGGAAAGCGCATTGCCGTTGTAGGCGGCGGGGATACCGCCTGCGATGAGGCTGAATACCTTTCGCGCCTTACCGACACCGTAATAATGATACACAGAAAGCCCTCGTTCCGTGCGCAGAAAGCGCTGGCGGCAAGGGTTTTGGCAAACCCCGCAATTAAAACGGTTTTTGACACCGTTGTTGAAGAAATAAAGGGAGGCGATAACGGCGCGGTGTCTGCCCTTTCCCTTAAAAACGTAAAAACGGGGGAACGCACCGAGCTTGCCTGCGACGCTGTTTTTATTTTTGTAGGAATGATTCCGCGCGGCGAGCTTGCCGCGGCAGTAAAGCCTGAAATGCTAAAAACCGATGAAAACGGCTATATTATCACTGACGAAAGCATGGCTACATCCGTTGCAGGCATTTTCGCCGCGGGCGATATCAGGAAAAAGCCTTTCCGTCAAGTGATAACAGCCGCAGCGGACGGGGCGGTCGCGGCGCACAGCGCGGCGGAATATATCGCAAACATTAAGGCGTGAAACTCCGCTTTTTTTTCTCCGCGGCGGTTGCGGCTGTCTTTGCCGCAGCGGGGTTTTCTCTTTTGCTAGCGGCGCAAAGTCGTCCTGCCCCAATCGAAGAGACTGCTTCCGCATTTGCGCCCGCGCATGAACCGGAGAGAGCAGGTCTTCCGCATTTCTGGGATGATGAGCCGCACGAGGCGCTTGCCGAAAAAATCGCCGCCGCAATGACAGACGAGGAGCTTCTCGCTCAAATTTTTATGTTTGGGTGGGCGGGCGATGAGCCTTCGAATGAGCTTATCGCATGGGTTGAAGAGCGTTCGCTTGGCAATGTAAAGATTTTTGGCTGGGACACGCGCGACGCGGAAAAGGTCGCGCTCGCTGTAAACCTTTTGCAGGAGAAAGCGCTCGGCGCAGGAAGATTCGGCATTCCGCTTTTTGTCGCAACGGACCAGGAAGGCGGGCTTATCAGGCACATAAAGGGCATTACATCGGAAACGCCGGGCAACATGGCGATTGGCGCGTCGGCTCTTCCATCGGATGCGTATTATTCGGGCTACTACATAGCGGCAGAGCTTGCCGCTCTTGGCGTTAATATGAACTTCGCGCCGACAGTCGACCTCTACACAAACCGCGATTCTACTGTAATAGGCACGCGCAGTTTCGGCGAAGCCCCGCAGGCGGCAGGAGTGCTTGGCGCGGCTTTTGCCGCGGGGACGAGAGACGCGGGCGTTTTGCCGACGGCAAAGCATTTTCCAGGTCACGGCGACACGGAGCTTGACAGTCACGGAATCCTCCCCGCAATCAACGCGGATAGGGAAATGCTTGAAAGCCGAGAGCTTGTCCCATTTAAGGCGCTGATTGATTCAGGCATTCCTGCTGTCATGACCGCGCATGTAAGCTTTCCGCAAGTTACGGGCACGAACGAGCCTGCAAGCCTTTCCCGCTACTTTTTGCAGGATATCTTGCGCGAGGAGATGGGGCACGAGGGTCTTATAATCACGGACGACATTGTAATGAACGGCGCGGCGCAGTACGCGGGAAGCGTTTCGCGGGCTGCTGAAATTGCAATTCTCGCCGGCAACGACATCATAGTGTCTTCAACTGTACCTGCCTTTGACGATGCGTTCTGGACGCGAAATATTGAAAACATGAAACATGACGGCTTCCGCGCCGCTGTGGAAAAGGCGGCTTGCAGGGTTATTAAAGCTAAGCTAGAGTATTTTAAGGGCGGCAATTCAGTCCCGATTTACTCTGATATTGCAAAAATCCCTGAACGCATCCCCGCTCCCGGAAGCGCTGAATTTTTTCTTTCGCAGGCGGCGCGGTCAATAACGCTTTTGTACGGCGAGGAACTTCTGCCGATTACTGAAGAAAGGGGCGGCAAAATCCTAATTGCGGCGGCATTTCAGGACTTTAGGGACGCGGGAATGGAGCGATTCCCCAAGGCGGATACAGCTTTAATGAATCGCGGGATTTTCAACTTGAACTTGGAAGAGTACGACACAATTATTTTTGGCATTTCAAGCGAAACGAACCTTGGCATTCTCAACTCGCTTTCTGATTTTATTCGCGGTAACGCGACAATAGTTGCAGTGTCAATCCAAGAGCCTGCCCTCATAACGCGGACAGAAGTTCCCGATGCGGCTCTGGCAATTTACAGCTATTCGCCCTATTCCTTCCGCGCAGCCTTTGCAGCAATAGCCGGCGA
>CAZDXD010000148.1:0-3554 GCA_964509415.1 uncultured Treponemataceae bacterium | reverse complement strand
GCGAGCGTTCTTGAGATTTTCGAGAAAAACGAAATCAACATTGAGTATCTCTACGCGGCGCTCAACGTAAAGGAAGAAACCGCCGTGATTATCTTCAAGGTTGAGGATATCGAAAAAGGCCTAGCCGTTGTAAAGGAACACGGCTTAATCTCTGACAAGGGCTTTTAGCTTACCCTTTCCAGGGCATAAAAAAGCTTTTAAGCGTCCTGTGCCCTACGTTTTCGTCCTCGTCGGCTAAAAGCTCAAGCCACGGTACGCGCGGTCTTTTTCCGCGCGACCGCAGTCCGCCGCCAGTTGCGTTGTATTCATCTGAAGCAATGGTTTTCTTTTCCTGCTCTTCCATCCAGTCGTACTTGAACATCCTAAGCCTGAGCGCACCCTGCCCTGCTATTAAAACAGCTGTCCAGCCGGGAATCAAAAACCCGAGAAAAAACGAAACAGCAAGAAGGAGCGCGGAGAAAACAAGAAGGAAAACAGAAAAGCCTGCATTGTCAAAAAAGAGAATAAAAGACTTGCGCATGCAGGTTCTAAAGTCCTTATTCAGCCTGTAATAAACGGGCAAAAACCACTGCATGGCGGCAAAAAAGAGGATAATCGTCCAGAGGAGAAGAGCGCCAATTAAAAAGCTGGGCAGCGTCATCATGGAAAAATAAAACGGGACGGAAAACAAAAGAAGAATAATCGCCGCAAACAGAATGGCAAAAAAGGCAAGGCCTGTTTTCCAGCTTTCTTTCAAGGCGGGGAAAAAGTCCCTAAAAGAAAAGCTCCTGTAATCGGAAACCTGTCCGTAAAGCAAAGAGACGGCGGTTAAAAGAACGCCTGCGGCAAGAAAAAAGGCTGCAATCACCGCGGTTTGCACAATCCCCGCAGGCACGCGCAGGGAAAGCCCCATTCCTGCCCCGCCGACCATCGTTATGACAGAATTGAAGAGAAGCGAGTATAAAAAGCAATCCCAAATGTCGTAAAAAGCCTTCCGCAAAAAAAGCCTTATCACAAGACTGTTCCAAAGGTGATTTTAACCTATCGCGGCTAAAAGAATTTCTTTAAGCCGCTTTTGCCCGATTATCTTCAAGAAACTTGAAAGCCTAGGTCCCTGTTCTTTCCCGATTAAAAGCCTGTACGCGGCGGAAAAAAGCTCCTTTGGCTGGAGGCTCAAAGCTTCGGCGCAAGTATAAAGCGCGCTTGAAAGCTCCTTTTCGCTTGCGCTTTCAACAATGGGAACAATGCGCTCAAAAAGCACGGATGCCGCCTTAAGCTCCGCCGCGCTAAAGTCAGAGGAATGCGTTTCTTCGGGGCGGCGAAGCGAAAAGCGAAAGTCTTCCGGCGCGCACTGCGCAATCCAATACCAAGCGCACTCGGCACGCGCTCTAAGCCGCTCGGCCTGGTCTTCCCGCACGTCTTTTAAGGAGGAAAGCGCTGAATCAATGTCGCCGCCGTTAATCTGCAAAATATTGCACAAATGCCTAAATGGAATGGGATAAGAAGGCGTTTGCGGCAAATTGTCGGGGTCAACTTGAGAAAGCTCCCAAATCCGCCTTTCCTTGCGGAAAGCCGCATCGTTTTTTGCCTTTTCCGCGCCTAAAGCGATGCGCTCTGTCCTGTCGTAGTCCTCGTATATTTTAATTACGTCAAGGTCAAAGCTTATTTCAAACTCGGTATTCGGGCGCGTCCCCGCAAAAAGATAGCGCACAACCTCAGGCTGATAAACGCGGAGTACGTCGGCAAGGCTTACGGCATTCCCTTCCGAAGAAGACATTTTGCCGACAGAGCCCTTAATGCCGATAAAGTCGTAGCGGAAGGAAACAGGCGCTTGCCAGCTGTATACCTCTTTCGCGACCAAAGCCGCCGTGTCAAACGAGCCGCCTTGCGAATGATGGTCCTTGCCCGCAGGCTCAAAGACAACCTGTTCTCTAGCCCAGCGCATGGGCCAGTCAACGCGCCAGCCAAGCTTTATGCCTTTTAACGCGCGAATGTCCGCGCTCTCTTTGTGCCCGCATTCGCAAGAGTAAGAAACAGTCCACTCGCCGTCCCAGCCTTCAATTTTCGTTGTGTCGCGGCTGCACACGGAACAAAAAACGGAAATCGGCCAGTATTCTTCATCATCGGGGATTTTGTGCGCTTCGTCTCTAAAATGGTTGAGGCAGTCCTTTATTTGCCCGCGCTTTTCAAGCGCCGTTTTAATCCCTTCAGCATACATGCCGCTTGTGTAGCGCTCCGCTTGGTAAAGAAACTCTGGATGGATTCCAACAAGCGGAAGGACAGCCTCAACATCAGCCTCGTTATGGCGGGCATAGCTTGAGTCCCGCCCCGTCGTGTCAGGCACCATTGTTATAGGAAAGCGCAAGTATTTTTCAAGCGTTTCGGGAGCGGGCATATTGAGCGGCACCTTCCTGAAAACATCGTAATCATCCCAAGAATAAATAAAGCGCACCGCAACGCCTCTTTCGCGAAGGGCGCGGGCAACAAGCTCTACAGAAATAATTTCGCGGAAGTTGCCTATATGCACGGTCCCCGAAGGCGTAATGCCCGCCGCGCAAGTAAAAAGAGCGCGCGGCGTGCCGTCTTCAAGCGTGCCGCGCTCGCGCAGTATTTTTTCCGCCGTCTGGTCCGCCCAGTGAGTTAAATTGTTCTCGGTGCCCATATTTGGCAATTATAGCCGATAAGGGGCTAAAACTCAATGCGACAATTCAATCGCAATTACCGCGGGCAAACAGGCTTATAGCCACCCGCTAAATCCGCCTGAGCTAAAACCCCGCGCCCGCCACTCCGATAATGTTGTCATGTCAACAAGTAGACTTGGCAGGCGGCTGCTCCTCTTGGGGTTTCTTCTCTCGCTTGCCTTTTTTGCCGCCGCGCAGGATCTTTCGATTTTGCCCGAAGACGTGCGCATTATCCAAAGCCCAGAAGGCGGCTACAATTTATATATCAGGAAAAAACCAGACATAAACTCCGTACTCATTACGGAAACAACGCGCGATCCTGAACTGCGCGAGGCCAATTACACATACCGCGCGACGGAGTACAACACTATAAACGGAGATGAGCGGCGCATTCTTGACGGCAGGTTTATGGACGAAAACCCTGAAAACGACGACCTGTACTTTTTAACGGACTCTACTCCAGAGCCCGACCCCGTTTTCGGCGAGGCTTTCCGCATTTGGATTCCCTACATTCTGGTCTACGGCTTCCCCGAAACACGGCACGGCGAGGTTCAGGTTCTTGACGGGACATTTCTCAATATCCGCGCGTTTGAAAAGCCCTACACTGACTATACCGGCGCGTTTGCCGACAACCCTTACCGCCTTAAAGTTACGCAGCGCGCAGTCGAAAAGCCGCCAGAGCGCGATATTTCAATTTACATGACGGACGCGGTCAAGACATTTTCAAGCCTTGCGGACATATCGGGCGGAGAAATGCATTACGCGGCATCGCCTGAGGAAATTGCGCCGCGCGTGCGCGAAATACTCAACGGCGCAAACCCTGATGCGCTTGACCTTGTCTTTGCCATAGACGCGACCGAAAGCATGAAAAACGACATTGCGGAAGTGCGCAAG
>CAZDXD010000147.1:0-3571 GCA_964509415.1 uncultured Treponemataceae bacterium | reverse complement strand
ACTACTTGCCAAGCGAGGTAATACCGGGCAACAAGCTTTTTGTAATGCAAAACGCTACCCTCTACCACTTTGGCGTGTTGATGTCTAACGTGCATAACGCATGGGTGCGCTCTGTGTGCGGCAGGCTAGAAATGCGTTACAGCTACTCCAGCGCACTCGTCTACAACAACTTCCCGTGGCCCGCGCCTACAGAAGAGCAGAAGGCAAAGATTGAACAGACCGCGCAAGGCATTCTGGACGCGCGTGCGCTTTACCCCGACAGCTCGCTTGCAGACCTCTACGACGAGGTGGCAATGCCGCCCGAATTGCGCAAAGCGCACCAAGCTAACGACCGCGCGGTAATGCAGGCGTATGGCTTTGACGCGAAGATGAGCGAGGCGGAGTGCGTCGGGGAGCTGATGGGGCTTTATCAGAGCTTAGAGCTTAGACGCTGGGGTGGGGCAAGTAGCATTTAGCAAGGCAAGCAGCGCTCGTGTTGCAAACTTTGCTTGTATTGCCTTAACTCTAATAACTATAAACTAATAACTAGCAACTAAATTCTTCTTGCTTTGCCCTAGCATCTGTTAACTATTAACCGCCTCAACTTGACAAGAAAACAAATCAATTTTACGCTAAAGCCACCATGAGGGTTGCAGCGCTTAAAATTCCGCTTTTGGTCATTGCCGCGTCTTGCCTTTTTCTTTCAGGCTGCCAAAGCGGCTCATCTTCGCCTGACCTTGAGCGGGTTGCGCTTTTTACAATTCCCTACGGGCGTTTTGACGGCGAAATTGACCTGTTTTCAAATGTGCTGGGGCAGACGGGCGGCACTTGCCCGGAAGTATGCCTTTTTATGCGCGATGGCATTTTTTATATAGGCAACGCGGCTTCAAAAAAGGTCTTGCAGTTTACCTCGTACGGCGATTTGCTTTCAGTTTATTATAATCCTGAAACAACGCCACCGCCTGACTTTTACGTTTCTTCCAGTTTAGTGCAAAGCGAAAGCGCGGCGGAGGTAATGACGCAAAAGGCAATCGAATATCCTTTTAATATGGTTTCCGCAGTCGCCGTAGATTCAAACAGGCGGCTTTTTGTTGCGGATACCCTTCCGCCTGAACGCGTGGAATACAGCCAAGATGACGAGCTTATGCTCGAAAATATCGTGATTCGCTTTGATGCTTTAGGGAATTTTATTGATTATCTGGGGCAGGAAGGGCCGGGCGGCACGCCTTTTTCTGCCCTTTCAGGGATTTACGTCAATTCAGCCGATGAGCTTTTCGTGGTTTCTTTAAGGCAGAACGGCGTTGATGTTTTCTGGTATAACAGCGCGGGAAGGCTTTTGTACAGGGTGCCAGTACTGTCGGATTTGCTCCCCTCGCCTTACAGCGACGGCACAAAAAACATTTCCGTTTTGTCTGATGTTATTCCCGCACAACATGGCGATATTCTCTATTTTAAGATTGACTTTTACCGCGAGGAAGTTGATTCTGAAACCGGCTCGCATTCAGGGATTGAGTTTGACAGAAGCGTCCTTTACCCGTTTTCTATAACGCAGGCTGCCTTTGGAGATTTTGTCAATCTTCCCGTCTGCGAAATTCAGGATAGCGCGTCGCAGGGAGGGTTGCCCGCAAGAAAGCCCTACGGCATGATTGGCGTTACCGAAAATAACAGGGTTTTTCTTTCCACGCCTATTTCGCGCGGATATGAAATTTGCATTGTAGATTTGAACTCCGGCAGGATTCAGCGCCGCACGTTTGCCGTAAGCATGCAGGAGCAGATTTACAATGTGTTTCACCTTTCTGGCACAGGCATTCTTTCCGCGCTTTTGGCAGGCCCTGATGAGGCTTCAGTTGTATGGTGGAGAACAGATACCCTTGCCGCCGATAGGCGTGAAAGCTAATCTAAGCAGAGGGGAAAATAGCTCGAAATTGTAGGCAAATTTGTGAATGACTTGAATAACGAAAAAAAAGAAGATCTCTCCGTTAAGCGCGAAAACGTCGTCTCTTCTGCGGAGGAACGTCAGGCTTCTGGCGGCGGGCAGGCTTCAACCCCTGCGGGCGCGGGGAACGGCGACAGGCTTGTGTTTCACTACAGCCGCGAGCACAGGCTTGCAAGGGCAAATGAGTCCGTGCGCCGCGTTTACGAGGAGGGCTACAACCTAAACAAGGGCTTTATTAAGGGGCTTACTGGAAACGCTGGCCTTCGCAGCACGTTTCTTGTGATTATCATTCTCTGCGCGGCGCTTGCGCTTACCTCCATTTTCGGACCCTCTTCCGATAGCGGTGTTTTTTACGGCGCGGAAGCTACATTAAGCGCGTTTACTTTTGGGGAAAACCTCTTTATTTCCCTTTCCATAGACAAAACTGAAAATCTGCCGGACCAGTTGCCTGGCATGGTTGTAGCGGAGCTTGCCGTCCTTGACAGCGAAGGCGGCGTTTTAAGCGCAGGCATGGTTACGGGCTGGTATTCAGGCGAAGAGCTCACTCTCCGCCAGTCATTTCCTGATTACGGGGGAACGAGCGTTTCCGCCGTTCTTTCCGTTATCGACACGGATGAACAGGCTTTATGGGGCGAATCCGAGGCGGCGGAAAGCCAAGCCGAGTCTCTTTCTCTTTCCGCGAAAATCCGCAGGGAGTGATTTGGAATTTAGCTCTATGCTCTGAATTCCCCTAAAAGCGCAGCACCCTGCCTTCTTTTCTGGGTTTTCCTTCGGGGTGCTTGTCCCCTTCTCGCGGATAGCCTAAAAGGAGCTGCATAACCGCGTAATAGTCCGTGCGGATTTGCCACTTCTTTAGGATTTCTTGGCCGTAGGGGTCGGCAAAGGCTTGCCACCCCTGCCCAATGTAGCAAGAGCCAATGCCTAGCGATGTAGCGGCTATCATCATGTTTTCCGCGGCGGTCGCGCAGTCCTCATTCGCAAACAGAAAGTTTTTAGGCGCAAAAAGCGTGATTACCGTAGGCGCGCCATAAAAGGCGTTCGCAATGGCGGGGTCATCGGCAATGCTAGGCTGCTCTAAGGAGACTGCGTTCTCCGCGCTCGTTGCCATGCGCACATTAGAGGCGGCACGCTTTATTTTGCCTAGCCGCTCGTTCACATCCTTGTCTTGGCACACAACAAAGATAACGCCCTGCCTGCCGCCCGCGCTAGGGGCCGCAAGCCCCGCCTGCAAAATAAGCTGCAAATCTTCTTCCGCAATCTGCCGGGCGTCAAAGCGGCGGATTGTCCTGCGGCGCAAAATGGTCTCTAACGTTTCGTTCATCTTTTCGCTCCTTATATATTGATATATTGCGTTTTTTATACTACATCTTTCCAGCACTGCGGGTCAGGCGCGTAAAAGCTGCCATCCCCGCCTGCGGCGACCGCCGGGCAGCCGCGGCACCACGCCAAAAGCTCGCAAGATGAGCATTTTTCAAACGATGAGTAATCACGGTACTCTTCCATTTTGCCTAGCCAAAGGTCAGCTAAGCTGTCAACGAGAGCGTTGCCCACCTTGCTATTTTGCACTCGGCGGCAGGCGTAAACGTCAGCATTAGGCAAAATGGTTAGGTGGCAATTGCCGCAGTTGCACCCGCCGTAAATCATGCCATCTTGCGC
>CAZDXD010000146.1:0-3577 GCA_964509415.1 uncultured Treponemataceae bacterium | reverse complement strand
GGCATTTACCTTGTGGCGCGAATTGTCGTCTTTAAGGACAGGGAGCTTTCGCGCTACGGCAGCGGAAAGTATGCGGTCTGGGACAGCAGGGAGAACGCGCCCTGGCGCGGCTACAGGCTAGTGCAGGAAACTGTTGACGGGGAAAACGGCGAAAGCGAAACACGGACTGTGTGCAGCTATTACGATGAGTACTGGGTAGACCCCTACTGCGAAGAAGTGTGGGAGTACAACGCGGCGATTGCGAAAGAGCTTGTTGCGCGCGGCTTTGACGAAATACAGTTTGACTATATCCGCTTCCCGACAGACGGCAGAAACTTGGGCGATGCCACATACCGCTGGCAATCGGGCGGCATGGACATGGAAAGCGCTCTCGTTTCGTTTTTGGCTTACGCGCGGCAGGAAATACGCGCGCCCATTTCGATAGACATTTACGGCGCGAACGGCTGGTACAGAACTGGCTCGCGCACGGGACAGCACATTGAGCTTCTTTCAAAGTACGTTGACGTTATTTGCCCGATGTTCTACCCAAGCCACTTTGAAAACAACTTTTTGGCTCAAGAGCCCGCAGTAGAGCGCCCCTATCGCATTTACTACTACGGCAGCTTGAGGAACACCATAATAGCCGGGAACAACTCGATAGTGCGGCCGTGGGCGCAAGCCTTTTACCTTAACGTAGCCTACGACAGACAGTACTATAATGAAGATTATGTGCAATCCCAAGTTTTTGGCGTGCGCGACTCGATAAACTTAGGCTACACTTACTGGAACAATTCGGGAAGGTACACGGATTTGCGGCCGGATTGAGGTGGGGTTCAGCTTCTTAGTGGACTAGCAAACTAATTCCCCGATGCAATTACGGCACCTGACGGCTCTGCTTGCTCAAGCCCTAGCAAAGAGCGTATCCCGCCTCTTCAAAGATTTTGCGGTAATCGGCTTCTGTGCTTGCGCTAACAATACGCTTTCTTAGCCCCGCAGCGCCTGCCATGCCTTTGGTGTACGCGCAAAAACGCTTTCGCATTTCAAGGCAGGCAGACATCTCTCCTGCCGCTTCTTTTAGCAACAAAAACTCTTTCCATGCGGCGCGGATTCTTTCTCCGTCAGTAACTTCCATCTTTTCGTCGCCTTGCAGCAAAGCCGCTGTTTGCCTAAAGATGAAAGGATTGCCGCAAGCGCCGCGAGCAAACATAACGCCGTCGCAACCGGTTTGCGCGAGCATTGAGAAGGCATCTTCTGCTGTGAAAAGGTCACCTGAGCCAAAGATCAGCGCTTGAGGAAATTGAGCCGCTGCAGCTTCCTTTAGCCGCGCGATAAGCTCCCAGCGGGCTTTGCCTTCGTACATTTGAGCCCTAGTGCGCGGATGGAGCGTTACCGCCGCAACTCCCGCCTCAAGAGCCGCGAAAGCTGCTTCCTTCCAAGTGAGCGCACCGTCATCCCAGCCCGCCCTTATTTTCACCGTAACGGGCACAGGAGCCGCGCTTTTAGCCACCGCGTGCTCCTTCGCCGCTAAAAGGACAGCCCGCGTAACCGCAAAAAGCGCTTTAGGCTCTTTTGTGAGCGCCGCGCCCGCGCCTGTTTTTACGATTTTGGGAACGGGGCAGCCCGCGTTTATGTCTATGCAGTCGGCATCGGTCTTGGCTAAGACAATACGCGCGGCTTTTTCCATTGTGTCTGGCTTTGAGCCGAAAATCTGCACAGCGTACTTTGCCTCAGCCTGCGCTCTTGCCATCAGCCTTTCTGTCTTTGAAGAGCCGCGAACAAGGGCTTCCGCAGAGACCATTTCCGTGTATGCAAAAGCCGCTCCCATTTCAGCGCATACGCTTCTGAAAGCGGCATCAGTATACCCCGCGACGGGAGCAAGAAAGAGATTGCCGGGAAGCTCAAGGCTGCCGATTTTTACAAGATGAAAGAGGCTTTGCGTGTTCAGGGGCTATTCCGGCAGGCGGAAAAACGCGCAACTGTTCTTCCAGAGCTGTTCCGCAAGCGCTTCCGTTTCCATCTCGAGCATTTCAGCCATAAACCTTACGGTGGAAGATGTATACGCGGGCATGTTTCTCTTGCCGCGGTATTCAGCAGGCACCATAAAGGGGCTTTCAGACTCCACGAGAATGCGGTCTTTCGGCAGCGTCAGCACTGTTTCGTGCAAATTCCTCGCATTCCTGTATGTAAGATTGCCCGCAAAAGAAAAGTAGAGGTTCAAGTCTAGGGCAATACGCGCATACTCCGCGTCTTCGGAATAGCAGTGAAGCACGCCGCCAGCATCAGGGAGCTTTTCCGCAAGGATAGCTAAAACTTCCGACCCCGCATCCCGATTATGTATAATGACGGGAACATTGGCTTTTGACGCTATTTCCAGCTGCGTTATAAAAAGCTCAATCTGGGAGCGCTTGTCGCCGAATTTCCTGAAGTAATCAAGACCGATTTCGCCAAGCGCGATAACGCCGGGCAAGTTCAAACCTTCTTCCACAGTGCGAATCCAGTCGCGCCCGGGGCTTGTAACTTCAGACGGGGAAACGCCGATAGCGTGGTAAACGGAAGGCTCTGTCTTGAGGTTCTGGTAAACCTTGCTAAAGTCGTGCAGGCTGTTGCAAATGCTAACAATCCGCGTAACATTTGCCCTTTTCGCTTCTTTTACAACGCGGAGCTGTTCAAGAGGATCGTCATAAATAAGGCCTATATGGGCATGAGTATCGAATATTTGCATGGGCTTAACTCTCTTTGATAAGGCAAAAGCAGATGTTGAACTATTCTGTTGCCGCTAAAAATATACCACAGGGAGGGTTGCGCCGTCAATAAAAATGTGTTCCGTCAAACTACTGTTTGACAGTATGTTTCACTTTATGATATTGTAGGCACCGGGTTAGGAGAAAATTGTCTTGGCAAAAACAAGAGGCTATAAACGGGTAGAAAACAATTTGGTTCGTGCCGCGGGCAGGGGAATAAAAAGAATATTCTCTGCCATTGTCGTTTTTTTTAAGGCTATAGCGGCGCGCGCTGGGCGCAAAATTACAATCATGCTTGTGCCCCATTCGCAAAAGAAAGTCATCAATATACAGGCTTCCGTCTTTTCCATTGTCCTTTTTTTGTTTGTCATTGCGGGTATTTTTTCCGCCTTTTTCCTATATACCGGCAGGGTTGCCGCATCTGAAAAGACGTTAGCCGAGCTTGAGCAAGAAGTTTCCGAAACACAGGCAAGCCTTGACAGGCTAAAAGACGAGACAGCTTCCCTCCTCAACACAGCGCGCAATTTCCAGTCAAGTTTTTCCGAAACTCTTTCTCTTGTAGGCATTGGCTCCCCTTCGGAAGAAGAAAGAATACGCTCTGGTGACTTATCCTCGTTTTTCGACATAAGGCGTACGGAACCGGGCTCCCTCCCCGAAGCTGCCGAGCTGCAGCAGATTTCAGCCTTTCTTGAAGATTCTGTGCAGCCAATCGAGGAGATTGGCAGGCTTTTAAGCTCACGCGATGCCCTATTTTCTGATATTCCCAACCTCTGGCCAATTAAAGGCGGGATCGGGCATATTTCGCAGATGTTCGGGCAAAACCGCCATCCGTTTTCCAGGCAGTGGTATATCCACAA
>CAZDXD010000145.1:0-3604 GCA_964509415.1 uncultured Treponemataceae bacterium | reverse complement strand
AAACGCGCCCCGCATGGTCGTATTGCAAGACAACGTCGCGCATTTCGGCCGAAGCGAATGCCGCAGGCTCAATTCGCTCAAAGACAGCCTCGCCGCCTCCTCTCCACAGCTGGTAGGGAGCGCCGAAGGTAGTGGCGTAGCCTTCGACAATAAAGCCGCGATCTTCCTTCTCATCTTTGTCCTCATCACCTGTACCCGATTCGTCCGATTCGGGTACACGTTCGTCTTCACCTGTACCCGATTCTGCCCTTTCGGGTACACGTTCCTCTTCCTGCTCCTCCTTTTTGTCCTCATCGTCCGGGTTGTCGGATCGCTCCTCTTCCGGTTTTTCCTCTTCGGGCTTCTCTTCTTCGTCATTCTCTGCTCGCTTGCAATGCTCGCAGCGCACAGCGAAGTCCCGACTCTGGATTCCTCTCTTAAACCTTTCAATTTCGCTTTTCATTCTTTCCTCCTATGTCTGTTTACTGCTTATCATCTCCCCCCGCAAAATGCTGGGCGTCGGGGTCGGTTGGGTTCAGCTCGGCTTGCGCAGCCTCGCTCTTCTGTTTTGCCATGTACGCCTCAATCACCTCTGGCGTCAACGGCATCATGTTAGCCGGCATAAAGAAGGTGTCGCCTGCCTCTATAGGTGGAAGGTTTTCTTTTGCGCGTGCTTCGTTTGGAGAAAGTAGACCAGCGTTGATCTGTTTGGAGTATGCATCAATGCGGCTGGCAAGCGACACCTTCATTACGCCGTTAAAGTCAAACTCAAAATACTGCCTGTCCTCGTCTAGCAGCGTGTTTATAGCTTCTTGAAACTGTAGGGCAAGCGGCCTAATTGCGAACTCGTTAAACACCGTAAAGGTGTTTTCTAAGTTGGTTTCGGCAGTGGTATTCAGAATGCCTTCTGGAATGCCAAACACTTTCGCGATCTCGTGCTCCTGGAATTTGCGGTTGTCCAAAAGCTCTTGACTGCGGTTGTCAACGGACGTGCCGAGCTCTGTAAAGTCAAAGCCCTTCTTTTTTAGGATAGGCTTGCCCGCGTTCTGCGCGCCGCCATAGCTTTGCGCGAAGCTGTTCCTAAGCTCCGTCGCCTGCTCTTCGGTGATGTTAGGCAGGGCGCCCGTTACGTCAATTACAAGGCGACGCCCCATTGCGCCGTTGGTAAACGCGCTCTGCGTGTAGCTCTCTAAATCGCGCGCGGTATCAAAGACAGAGCGGGCAGCGTTGTAAATGCTCTGCCCGCCGCGCAGCGTGTTATAGCCAAAGCGCGAGGGAATAAAGAGCACCTCGCGGCTAGTGTAGATTTCTCCCTGATAAAGGTATTCCCGCTCGCGAGTAACGTCGTTTCGCCTCTCCATTACAAGATGCGGGGCAAGGCGGAAGAGAGAGACAAGCTCGCCCGCCGACATAACCTTTAGCCAGTAGCAGCCGCCGTTGAAGTAGTCGACGGCGCTCTGGTAGAAGAAGCTAAAATGCCGCTCTTCAAGGTTGGGCTCGCGCAGCACGCTCATAATGTGCGCCTTTTGCACCTTTTGCCTTGTGCGGGCATCGTAAACGGCATAGTTTAGCGTCGCGAAGCTGGACGCGATTTTGTCCACGCAAGCGAAGGCCGTGCTATCCTCGCTCACAAGGGGAAGGTTGCCGCTTGAATAGTCCTTTACAATGCGGGGCGGCGTTTGCGCCCGCTTGTTCTTTAGCCGCCTTTGAATAGCCGATAACAATCCCATATACAAACCCTGCGCAGATCACTCGCGCGTTCATATATATAGGACAGGCAAATTCGGCAAACCCCGATTTCTGTTAAATTTTGTAAAATTTTGCACTTTTTTGTTAAATTTTGTTAAAAAACTTTGTTAGATTTTGGCAGGGCAAGCATGTAGCTTGCAGCTGTGAGATCGTCAGTCGTCGACTGACTCCGAGAAAATCGTCGACTGAGGGTTCGTAAATCGTCGGCTGAGGGGCTGTCAGCTTGCGCTTGACAGCCCTGCAGGTGGTGTGCTATATTAGGGAGGAGCACGAGCCTCCCTTGCGCTTTTTTCCTAACTCTCGTGGCCGCCTTGTTTGCTCGACAGGGCGGCGTTTTTTTTTCTCCCTAAAGGAGCA
Organism: uncultured Treponemataceae bacterium; assembly: GCA_964509415.1. Taxonomy (GTDB): domain Bacteria; phylum Spirochaetota; class Spirochaetia; order Treponematales; family Treponemataceae; genus Avitreponema. The sequence goes on along the minus strand of CAZDXD010000145.1, from coordinate 1,519 downwards.
TAGCCTTCGCCACGCTCCAATCAACGGGCGTCGCTCTATCAGCAAACTCCTCCGACTCTGCGACACCTAAAGCCATTATAGCGGCTATTACGCCGTCAATGCGGGCTGTGGAACTGCGGCTTTTCTTCAAGGGCTTGTAGTTGCCGTTGACGTCGGGGCGCACTTCAACGTTATTCACCATCCATGTCATTACGGGGTTGTTGTCTACAACAAGGCCGTCCTTGACGTGCTTCTCAAAGGATTTTGTCAGCGCGCTCATTTTGCGCAAACTCTGGTCAATTTCCATCAAAAGAATGTCGGGGCGCTCCGAGTCAATTTCGGCTATTACATTCCTCGCTTGCCACTTGTCAAAGCCGACGGCCAATAGCTTGTATTCTTGCGCGTCCGCGAGCACGTCTTGCACGATAAAGGAATAATCCACCGTAGCGCCGGGGGTGGCTGTTACAATGCCCGCCTCAACCCAAGCGGGGAAGTTTATATTCTCTTTGCGGTAGCGCTGCGCCACTGTCTCTTCCGGAACATAAAACCGGTGCTTGTAGAAGTATTTGCCGTCGCGGATAAAGAGCAAGCTAAACGCGCAAATGTCGTCTACCTGCGCAAGGTCAAGGCCGCCAAAGCATTCTTCCCCCTTAAAAGCGTTAAAGGCAACTTTTATTCCTTTGTTTTTTTGCCAAACCTCAATCGGCATCCAGCTGCGCTCCGAGCCGCCTCCCCAAATGCCGAATGTTTTAGCCTTTAGCTCAGGCAGCTTGTGCGGGGTAAGCTCCGCGTTCTCTATGTCGCTTTTGATAATGTCGGGCGCTATTATGTCGTCAAGGCTGGGGTTAGCCTTTTTCCATGTCTTGGGGTCGTGCCAATCGTCCGTCTCGTCTAGCGAGTAGATTATGCAGAAAAAATCGTCCTGCGATTGCAAGCCGTTTAGAATGCGCCTCGATTTTAGGTGTTGCTCGTAGCAAGGAACCGCTACCTCCACGTCGGCGGTTGTAATGATTACGCCCTGCGCGTCTCGGCGGCTCCTCATGCCAAAAGAGAGCGAGTCTAGCATTTTGTCCGTCGGGTATTCGTGATACTCGTCAAGGCAAAAGAAGGAGGGCTTAAAGCCGTCAACGCTCTTTCCCCCGTCGCAAAAGAAGGCAAGGCGGCTGGGGTCGCTTTTGTCTTTGAATGTTACGGTTAGGCTTTTGCAGTCAAGCAAGGCGTCAAGGCGCCTGTCGGCTCGGATTATAGCCGACACTTCCTTAAACGTCTTTTCGGCTAGATCGTCGCGGCTTGAAACAATGTAGCTTTCGGACGAGCGCAGGCGCAAGAAGTTATAAAGGATTAGCGGTAATAGAAGCCCTGTGGTTTTGCCGTTTTTGCGCGCAACCTCAATATAGCCTGAGCGGAAGCGGCGGCGGCTCATGTCATCGGCGTGCCTCCAGCCTTCAAGGTTGGCAATGCAGAATACCTGCCAGGGTAGCAGCGTTAGCTTTTGCCCGTTTAGGTCGGCGGGCTTTAGCTCTTCGGCAAAGGCAAGCGC
>CAZDXD010000144.1:0-3632 GCA_964509415.1 uncultured Treponemataceae bacterium | reverse complement strand
TCTTCGCCGCGCCCGACCTCATGCACAATCAATAGCGGGGGCAGAACCATAAATCCCGCTTCAATTCCCATAAAACCACTCCTGCATAAGTATTTTATCACTGTAGAATTAAGAAACGCAAACAAAAAAAGATGGACAAAATTGCTTCAGGTCCTTGACTATTCGTCAAAAGCGTATAAACTATACTTGTATGAGCGATTACCTTGACATCAATAACGAAGAGTTGCTAAAGGACTTTTTCAGCGAGGCCGAGCAGCAAGTCGATATGCTGGAAAGCAATATCCTTGTGATCGAGAACGATCCGGAAAACCGCGATGCCATAGACGAGATTTTCCGCGCCGCGCACACGCTTAAGGGCGGTTCCGCCACTGTGGAGATGACCGAGCTTTCGAGCTTTACGCACAAAGTGGAGGACCTTCTGGATGCAATCCGCTCCGGCTCCGTGAAAATTTCCGGGGACGTGGTTGACATTCTTTTACGTGCACTTGACGTGATAAAAGCAATGCTTGCCGCAAGGTCAAACGGCACGGTTTACAGCGAGGACGTTTCAGGCCTTGTCGGAGAGCTTGAAGGGCTCATTCCCCAAAAAGGGAAAAGCGCCCAGAAGCCGGCAAAGAAAGCGCCGCCCCAAAGTGCGCGGTCCGCGCTAGCCCGCGCTGCCCCTTCCGCTTCTGCTGCTTCTGCCGGAAACTCCGCTACGGTTGTGGATTTGGCTTCGCTTCCCACGCCGCTAAGCGAATACGAGATTCTCGAGCTAAAGGAAGCCGTTCCAGAGGACGAATCCGCTTTCCTTATAAAGGTAGTTTTTGACGAAAGTAACCCGATGAACACCGTAGGCGGCATTCAGATTTTTGCCGCGCTCAAGCAGGACGGGCAGGTTTTAAGGACAATACCCGATTTTGACGACCTTTACTCGGATCAGTTTTATGAAACTGTCTACTATTTTGTCTCGTCAGCGGCTCCGGCGGACGTTCTTCAAGTCACAGCCTCCATTTCCGACGTTACGCTGTCGACTGAGGTCAAGCTGATAGACTTCTCGGAGCCTTCCGAAGCGGAGCTGAAAAAAATTCCCGCGCAGCAGGCGGAAGCCATCGCCGCGGAAACAGTCTCCCAAGACGAGGCAAAGCCGCAGGAGAATGCCGCAAGCGCGGACGAGGTGAAAGCGCCTGTATCCCAAGAAGCCGCGCAGCATCCAGCGGCGCATAAAAAGGCGGGCTCAAGCGGCTCGATTCTCCGCGTGGACTCGCGCAGAATTGACTCCCTCATGAACCTTGTAAGCGAGACGGTAATTGTCAAGGCTTCGTTTAACCAGTCTTCCACGCAGTTTCAAGAGCTTTTTTCAGAATTTCAGCAAGATGAGGCGGCATACCGCGAAAAAATACGCTCCCTTATAGACCAAATCCCCGACCTTATTGCTGAAATTCAGGAAGGCTACAGCGCAAAAGACTTGAAGCGCCGCCTTAATGAGGAATATTCATCGATTTTTGACCTTTTTTCGGGCTATGAAGCTTCAATGAAAAACGCGATTAACCGCTATCGCTCCACCGCCCAAAACTTAGGCAGGATTGCCGGCGAGCTTCAGGAAGGCGTAATGAAAATCAGAATGGTGCCGATAAACCAGATTTTCAACCGCTTTCCGCGCGTTGTGCGCGACCTTTCGCGCGATCTTAACAAGAAAATCAACCTTGTTATCGAAGGCGAGGACACCGAGCTTGACAAGTCCGTGGTAGAGGACTTGCTTGACCCGATTATGCACTGCGTAAGGAACGGCGTGGATCACGGCATAGAAGCGCCCGAAAAGCGCCTTGAAGCGGGCAAGCCGGAAACAGGCACGCTTCTCCTCAAAGCCGGAAACGAAGGCAACCTGATTGTAATTGAAATTGCCGATGACGGTGCTGGAATCGACATTAATGCTATAAAAAGCAAGGCTGTAAACCGCGGGCTTATTCACCCCGGCAAGAACCTTACAGACACCGAAGCGTACCAGCTTATTTTTTCGCCCGGCTTTTCAACGGCAGAGAAGATATCGAACATATCGGGACGCGGCGTAGGTCTTGACGTTGTCAAAACCTCAATCGAAAATCTCAACGGCTCAATCTCCGTGTTCTCAAGGCACGGCGAAGGTTCTCGCTTTGTAATCCGTCTGCCGCTCACGCTTGCAATCATTCAGGGGCTTTTAATCCGCGTTGGCGAAGAAGTCTACTCAATCCCTGTGGCCTCCGTAATGGAAAGCCAGCGCATTAAAAAGGAAGAGATAAGAATGATTGACAATTACGAGGTTCTTGATGTCCGCGAGGAAGTAATAAGCCTTCTGCGCCTAAGCCGTCTTTTCGGAATCCCAGTGCAGGAAGAGTCCGAATACGCATACGTGGTTATTGTAGGCTCGGCAGACAAGAAAGTCGGGCTGATGGTTGATGCCCTCATAGGCGAGGAGGACGTGGTAATCAAGCCTCTGAAAGACCACTTTACCAATTCGCCGGGAATCGCCGGCGCGTCAATACTGGGAGACGGCTCGGTTTCCCTCATTATTGACGTTAACCAGCTTTTGGATTTAGGATTAAGGCAGGAAGCGGAAGCAAGAAGCCGTCAAAACGGCTTGCAATGGTAGGAGAAACAATGGAAAACGCATCTGTTCAGGAAGCCGGCGGTACCCAAACGGGAAACGCCGAAGTTCAGGAAAGAGAGCAGGCAGTTGCCGCTGACAGCAGGATTGTCTCTTTTTCTCTCGGCGGGAAAGGATACGCCTTTGACATAATGCGGGTAAAGGAAATTGTAAAGGCGGGGCATTTTACCTATGTGCCCAACACCGCGCCCTTTGTCCTTGGCGTGTACAACCTGCGTGGCGACATTATTCCCATTCTTGACCTGCGCCTCTTCTTTAATCTTCCTGTGGAAAAGCGCACCTCTGACGCGCTGGAAAACATGATTGTCCTTACCGTTGACGAGCAAAATTATGGCGTGGTCGTAGACGGCATAAGCAAGGTTGTAAGCATTTATTCAGGCGCAATCCAGCCGCCGCACCCGATTTTCGGGGATATAAACATAAAATATATCCAGGGCGTGGTGGAAAATGAGGGGAGGCTCTATGTTATCCTTGATGCCGAAAGCATTTTTAGGGAAAAAGAGCTTAACGCGGAGCACGATGTGTCCATAGCACCCATGGCTTTTGCTGCGCCTCAGCCTATTGCAGGCGGTGCGGCGGATGGAGGCGCAAAAACGGAGCAGGATGCCGTTGCCCAAGCGCAGGAAATCAAGGTTTCCGCTGCACAGGAGCTTTCCTTTATACGCGATTCTCTTGCAACAATGTCTCGCTTCTATGTTTCGCAGGTAAATGAGGACTGGGTAAACTCAAGGTTTGAGCAGTGGACTTCAATGCGCGGCGCGGAAAACCTTCAGCTTCATACGCAGGCAGACGCGGAACTTTTCCTTTCTACGTTCCTTTCTCCTTGCACAGGAACCCTGTGGTCGGACCAATACCTAAGGGATGTTTCTTCCCTCCTTCCCGACAATCCTGCAAGGCAGATTAACGTGTGGAACATTGGTTGCGGAAATGGGTTTGAAACTTATTCTGTCGCGATTATGATGAAAGAGCGCTACCCGAATGCGCGCATAAGGATTTACGCAAATGACAT
>CAZDXD010000143.1:0-3659 GCA_964509415.1 uncultured Treponemataceae bacterium | reverse complement strand
TTGAAGCCTCCAGTAGCCCGTCGTAAGTGCCCGTGTCGAGCCACGCCATTCCGCGGCCAAGCACCTCGACAGAGAGCGCGCCTCGCTTGAGGTAATGGTTGTTCACGTCGGTAATTTCAATCTCCCCCCGCGCGCTAGGCGTTATGCCCTGCGCCACCTCGACCACCGAGTTGTCGTAAAAGTAAAGACCCGGCACCACGTAGTTGGATTTCGGCGCGACGGGTTTTTCTTCTATTAGAGTAGCGTTGCCTCTATCATCAAAGGAGACCACACCGTAGGATGAGGGGTCCTTTACGTAGTAGCCAAAGATGACAGCTCCGCTATTTTCTTTTATAGAATGCACCGCTCTTTTAAGCTGATGGCCAAACGCCCTTCCATAAAAGATGTTGTCTCCTAGCACAAGAGCAACGCTGTCCGCTCCTATAAAGCGCTCGCCCACAATAAAGGCATCGGCCAAGCCGCGCGGCTCATCCTGCACGGCGTACTCAAAGCGCATTCCGAGCTGCGCTCCGCTGCCAAAAAGGTTTTGAAAGAGGGGTGAGTCACGCTCGGTGGAAATGATAAGGACTTCTCTAATCCCTGCAAGCATTAAAACGGAAAGCGGATAGTAAATCATCGGCTTATCGTACACGGGGAGAATTTGCTTGGAGACGGCAAGCGTAAGAGGATAAAGCCTTGTGCCGGAACCCCCGGCAAGAATAATGCCTTTCACGGGAACAATGCCGCGTCCTCTGAAAGATCTTTGGAAAGCAACTCGCAGACGCGGTTCAAGTCTTCAGCGGAAAAATAGGAAATCTCTATTGCGCCTTTAGTGGCGTTTCCTTTAATGGCAACCTTTGTGCCGAACATTTCGATGAGCTTTTCTTGGAGCACAAGGAGGTCGGGGTCGAGAGCGGAAGAAGCCTTCTTTTTTTTGGAGGTTTCCAAAGAAGCCGCGCGACCGCCGCTGTTAAGCTCTGCCGAAAGCGCCTCGCATTCGCGCACTGAAAGCCCCTCTTTCTCAATGCGCTCAAAAAGGGCGCGGCGGTCGGCGGGGTTTGCAACAGAAAGCAACGCCCTCGCGTGCCCCGCCGTTATCTGCCCGCTTGCAAGGCTCTTTCGCATATCATCGGGGAGCTTTAACAAGCGCAAGGCATTAGCCACCGCCGGGCGGCTTTTGCCCACGCGGGCGGCGGCTTCCTCTTGGCTTAAGTTTTCAAGGCGCATAAGCTCATCATAGGCTTCAGCTTCTTCAATCGGATTTAGGTTTTCGCGCTGAATGTTTTCTATTAAAGCCAATGTTAGGCGGCTCTTGTCTGACACCTCGCGCACAATCACAGGCACTTCGGAAAGCCCTGCAAGGCGGGCGGCGCGTACTCGACGCTCTCCCGCGACAATAAAGTAGCCTTCGCCTTCCGCTTTTTCGGCAATTACAGGCTGAATAACGCCGTGCTCCTTGATGGAGTCGGCAAGCTCTTTTAGCGCCTCGTTGTCAAATTCCTTGCGCGGCTGGCTAGGATTCGCCTTTAGCAAATCAGGGCTCAGCATAACAACAGCGTCCGCGCGGCTTTCGCGATTTTCTGCGCTTTCTTCGCCGGCTTCTTTGGAGTCCGCGCCTTCAAGGAGCGCGTCAAGCCCGCGCCCCAGTCCGTGTTTAGCTTTCGGCACGCGACATCACCTCTTTTGTAAGCTGTTCATAGCTCCTAGCACCGGGGCAAGCGGGGTCGTAGGAGCAGACAGGAAGCCCGTGCGATGGCGCTTCCGAAAGGCGCACGTTTCTTGGAATGACGGTGCTGAACACGCGCTCCTTAAAGTACATTTTTACCTGCCTAACCACGTCTTTTGGCAGGCGCAGGCGCGGGTCGTACATTGTAAAGAAAATGCCGCCGATAACAAGGCGAGGGTTAATCGAGCTTTGCACGCGCTGCAAAGTCTGAAGAAGAAGAGTGAGCCCCTCAAGCGCGAAATACTCGCACTGGAGCGGGATTAAAACCTGATCCGCCGCTGCAAGCCCGTTAAGCGTAAGAATGCCAAGAGAAGGCGGGCAATCAATGAGAATGTAATCGTAAGCATCTTTAAGGGAATCAAGCGCCTTTTTAAGAAAGAATTCCCTCTCTTTTTGGTCAACTAGCTCAACCGCAGCGCCAGAAAGGTCAATGGAAGCGGGAAGAACCTCAAGACGGGCTATCGATGTCTTTCGCACAGCCTTTTCCGCGGGGCAAGCGCCTGCAATCGCGTCGTAAACGGTCGGTTTCTTCTTGTCTATGCCAACGCCCGATGTCATATTCCCTTGCGAGTCAAAGTCCACAAGAAGCGTCCTCTTCCCCGCAAGCGCCATGTAGGCGCCGATATTGATAACCGACGTGGTTTTGCCAACCCCGCCTTTCTGGTTTACAAAAACAAGCGTCTGCCCCATAGCCTAACAGTATACACGATTTTGCCGTCTTTACAACAGCTTAAAGCCGCCTAATCCGCCTTTCTTTTTGCGCCCGGAAGCGGGCTGTAGGACACCGAAAAGTCGTAAACATCGGTGTTCTCTTTTCCTTTGACAAAGCAAACGACGCACCATGTTAATGGGAGAAAAACCGCCTCAACCGCCGTCTTAAATAGATAGTTTGATGCCGCCATAACGAGCAGCACCGAAGGCGAGTATGTGCCATAGAAGGCCAATCCCACAAAGATTAGCGAGTCGCAAAGCTCGCCTACAAGCGTTGAGGCAATCGCCCGTAGAGGAAAAAAGCGCCCCCTTGTCGCGACTTTCATCTTTGAAAGCACAACAGAGTTGGAATACTCCCCCACAAAGTAGCCGATTGTGCTTGCAAGCGATATTCGGGGCACCTGCCGCAAAATGTTGTCAAAATCGCTCTGAAAAGTCCACTCTTCCTGCGAGGGAAGAGCCCCCACAGCCGTTATCGCGAGGCTCATTATTAAAAGAGCGGCAAACCCCGTCCAAATCACCTTTCTTGCCGCGCGGTAGCCGTACACTTCGGTAAGCACATCGCCAAAGATATACGAGAGCGGAAAGAGCAACGTGCCGCCGTCAAAGACAAACGGCCCAATCTGCAACATCTTTGCCGCAAGTATATTAGAAAGAATGAGCACGCCCGTAAAGAGCCCCGCCACGACAGGCAAGAGCGTATAGCCAGATTCCGCGTTCTGCGAAATCGCGCCGTCCTGCTCGGCTGGCGTTGTTTTCCGCATCGTTTTCATGGGCAAAAATATTTGCGCATGGCAAGGGGGAAAGTCAAGGGGATTTTAGTGCTTAGTAGAGCGTTTTCTAAATAGCAAATACTGTCAATAATCTTTCGCAAATTTTTTGCAAGCCCCATTAGAACAAAACTCAAAGCTCTTGTTGTGTCTCCTCTGCGACCATGTTTAGGCGCTCCATGCGCGATTCGCTGGAAGCTTGCGCTGCGCGATTCGCTAGAAGCTACGCTGCGCGATTCGCTAGATGCTTGCCCGCTTGGTAGCGGGCTGCCCAGCGAGCCGACGGCGCGATAGCGACGGAAGGCTTGCTGAGCTTGGCTGCGCGATTCGCTAGAAGCTACGCTGCGCGATTCGCTAGAAGCTACGCTGCGCGATACCTTGCGATTGGCGCAGAGTAAATAAGCTATTTATTCAGAGTAAATAAGCTATTTATTCAGAGCAAATAGCCTATTTATTCAGAGTAAATAGCCTAT
>CAZDXD010000142.1:0-3671 GCA_964509415.1 uncultured Treponemataceae bacterium | reverse complement strand
AAATAGGCGGCGATGACCAGTGGGGCAACATTGTAGCCGGCGTTGACCTTGTGCGCCGCAAAACGGGGGCTGAAGTGTTCGGCCTCACCTTCCCACTTATCACGCGAAGCGACGGCAAGAAGATGGGCAAAACAGAAAAGGGCGCGCTCTTCCTTGACGCTGAAATGACATCAGTGTTTGACTTCTTCCAATACTGGCGCAATGTTGCCGATGCCGATGTGAGGCGCTTTTTGCTTTTGTTTACGTTTCTTTCTATAGAAGAGATCGACACTATCTGCGCAGGCGATGTCAACAAGGCAAAAGAAAAGCTCGCTTGGGAAGTTACGAAAGAAATACATGGCGCGGAAGCCGCGGACAAAGCCCTTGCAGGGGCGCACGCAGCCTTTGGCGGCGGGGATGGCGCGGGCGACAAAGCTTCAATGCCTGCGGTTGAAATCCCTCTTGCGGCGTTTAAGGGCACACCGGACGCGCCTGGCATGGACGTTGTCTCCCTCTTTTTTGAGGCAAAGCTCGGCGCGACTAAAAGCGAAGTGCGCAGGCTGATAGAGCAGGGCGGCGCTTCCGTAAACGGCAAGAGCGTAACCGATGTAAAAGCGCTAATCACCGAGGCTGACATGCAAGACGGCGGGGACTGCAAGGAGCTTATCCTTCGCGCGGGCAAAAAGAAGTTTGTCCGCGTTGTTTGCCGCTAGATTGGCCTTGAGCCGCTTGGCTTTCCCCTTGTTGATTTTTTAACTCTATTGCGCTAGTATATTTGCGTTGCTCGATGCTTAGGCGGCAATGTTTAATGTATGTATAGTGATAAAGTTCACAAAAAAAAGCGAGCCAAGTTTCTTTATCCTGTTGCCCTGCGCAAACATGTAAGGCGCAAGCTGACGCTGCGCGGCATTCTTTCTGCCATTGTAATTGCAATACTTGTGCGCAACGCCTTTACCGCCAATTACGAGAACGTCTTTTATTGCGCGCTCACACTCATCCTTTTTGCCGTGCCGATTATCATCGACAGAATGCTTACCATAGACATACCGCGCGGCCTTGATTGGGTTGTCCTCTTTTTGATTTTTGACGCTGAAATACTCGGAGAGATGTCTTCGTTTTACACGCGCGTCCCGCACTGGGACACAATGCTTCACATAACGAGCGGCTTTCTGCTGGCCGCGGTGGGCTTTGTGCTCATCGACCTCTTTAACAGGACAGACCGCTTTATGTTCAAGCTGTCGCCGGTGTTTATCGCTGTTGTTTCTTTTTGTTTTTCTATGACCATAGGCGTGCTGTGGGAGTTTTTCGAGTTCTTCATGGACTCAAACTTTAACATGGATATGCAAAAAGACTTTATTGTCACGCAAATCAATTCTGTAACTTTTAACCCTGACGGATTGAACATCGTAGGGCACGTTAAAATAGAAAGCCTCATTGTAAACGGCGAGGACTGGATGGAGCTTTACGGCGGCTACATCGACATCGGCCTTATCGACACAATGAAAGACCTTATTGTCAACTGTATAGGCGCCGTTGTCTTTTCTATTATAGGCTTTTTCTATGTAAAGAACCGCGGCGAAGGCAAGTTCGCTAAGCAATTTATTCCCACGCTAAAGCGGCAGAATAACACGGTGACATCGGCGCGTGACAACAGAGCGTAGACCTGCAAATGGCGGCAAAAATAGATTACAGCTATCTTGTTTCGCTTCGCAGGAATAATCCCGCGTGGCGGCTTCTTTGCGCGGAGTCAGCGCCGCTCGCCCTTTCGTTCTTTAATAGCGCATTTATAGAAGAAAATGTGCGCGAAATGGCGGAGACGGACCTAGCGGAAAAGCTAGAGGATGAGCTTTACCGCTTGCGCGATGAGCTTGGAGAGGAGGAGTTTCCCCGCCCCGCGCGGGAGTACATCCGCGAGTGGTCGGAGCCCGAAAAGGGGTGGCTTCGCCGCTTTTACCGCGAGGGAGATGATGAACCGTTTATCGACCTTACTCCCTCCGTAGAAAAGGCGGTTTCGTGGGTAAAGTCGCTTGAACAGAACGTCTTTGTGGGCACCGAGTCGCGCCTAAAGATAATTTTTGAGCTTTTGCGGCAAATCACGGAGGAGACAAACGAAGACCGCGCCTCGCGCATAGAGGCATTAGAAAAGCGAAAGGCAGAAATTGACGCGGAGATTGAGTGCGTAAAGGGCGGAAAAGACTACCTGCTTGACGACACGGCGGTGCGCGACAGGTTTCAGCAATTCGCGTCTATGGCGCGGGAGCTGCTTTCGGATTTCCGCGAAGTTGAGTTTAACTTTAGGGCGCTTGACCGCGACATAAGAAAGCGCATAGCCATTTCTTCTTCCCCGAAGGGCGAGCTGCTTGACGGCATTTTGGGCAGCGCAGACCAAATAGAGGAATCAGACCAAGGCAAGAGCTTTAGCGCCTTTATGGATTTTTTGCTTTCCTCTGGACGCAGGGAAGAGTTTGATGCCATGCTAGAAAAGACCTTTAAGATTAAGGCTATAGCGGAAAGCGGTTACGACAGAAGGCTTGAGCGCGTTTATGATGCCTGGCTTGAGGCAAGCTTTCACACCCGCGATGCAAGGCGAATGATTTCGGCGCAGCTGCGCCGCTTTCTTGACGGCCGCGCTTGGCTAGAAAACAGGCGCATCTTTGAGCTTATAGGCAATATCACGCGCTTTGCCGCTGAGTCGCCTGAGCGGGCGGCACTGGTCAGCATGGAAATAGACGAGCCTGGCATAAACGTTGATCTTCCAATGGAGCGGCCGCTTTTTGTGCCGCCTTCAAGAACAGCCCTTCTTTCTGATAACATTGAGGTGGCAGAGGGCGCGGACGAGGACGTGCTCTTCGACACATTCTATGTTGATGAGGAGTGCCTTGCGCAAAACATAGACGAGGTTCTGCGCGGCAAGGCGCAGGCGAGCTTAGCGCAGGTTGTCGAGATGTTTCCTATAAGGCAGGGGCTTGCGGAAGTTCTCGGCTATTTGGGGCTTGCAGCGGAGTCTGATAGCGCCTTTGTTGACGAGAGTGCGCAAGAGGTTATCACTTGGATAACGGAGGCGGGCGCGGAAAGAAGGGCGCGGCTGCCGCGCGTTGTTTTTGCTAAAGCGGGTAGCGGGGCATGGCGGGCGGCGAGGTAAAGGATGATGGGCGGGCGCAGCGGTTTTCCCGCCTTCTTGTCTCTCTTTATAAAGGCGTTCTCTACAAGGAAAGGGACGAGGCGCTCTGGCGCGACTTGGATGAGTTTAGCGGCAGGGTCATTGACCACTTTGCCCCGCTGGGATTAAAGCTGGTAAAGGATGATGAAGCGGGATACGCCTACGTTAGGTATCCGCCTGACGAGGACGAGGGGGATGAGGGCATTCCGCGACTTATTGCCCGCAGGCGCCTTCCTTACGGGGTGAGCCTCATGCTCGTTTTGCTTCGGAATAGAATGGCGGAGTTTGAAAGGCAGGGCGCGGAAACTCGCCTCATTATGAGCGCCGATGAAATTGCGGAAATGCTCCGCCCCTTTCAAAGCGAAAGCACAAACGAAGCTAGGCTAAAGGACAAGTGTTTTTCCGACCTAAACAAGGTAAAGGAGATGGGCTTTGTCAGGCAGCTTAAGGACGGGGATGAGCTCTACGAGGTTATGCGCATTATAAAGGCTTACGTTGACGCGCAGTGGCTTGAGGACTTTAGCGAAAAGCT
>CAZDXD010000141.1:0-3704 GCA_964509415.1 uncultured Treponemataceae bacterium | reverse complement strand
GGCCGCAAGGCCGCAACGGATAGCACTTAGCACTCACCACTCCTTGCTTTACCCCGTGCGCCGCTGATGGGCGGCTGGCAGAGACTTGAGTGCGGGGGCGCGCTTCTTCTAGAAGATTATTGCTAAAAGCGTCGCCCACGAGTTTGCTATATAAGGGAAGATTAACGCGATTTAGTTTACAGTTTGCAGACGACAAACGACAGAGCTGGGGAGGGGCAAGGGGTGGCGAGTCTACAGTCAGCAGTCTACGGTCAACAGCAGTCGGCAGACTATAGTCGTACAGCTGATAGCTGACAGTGGCATTTTAGTCTACAGTCTGCTGTAGTCTGTGGACTGTTGACTGCCGACTAGATTCGCAGCTGTTAGCGTTAGGCGAGGCAAGTAGCGGTTGGTTTTGAGTTTGGAGTCTATAGCCTCTTAAAGTCAGCCGCCTCAATCGGGCCTAAAGGCAACAATGGGTGATACGTTTTGGCGCTTGAGCCTTCTGCAGGCGTGTAGGGTCGGCCATCCTTGTTGTATGTGAGGCTGAACACAAAGGCAGAAAGCCATTCCTTAAAAGAAGCGTTGTCCTGAAATTGCTTAAAAAGCTCCATGTTGTCCTGCATAATCGAAAGGATAACGCCATGAAGCGCGTTGTCGCTTTCAATTCTAGCGTTCTGCTCGTCGGAGTTCCTCATGGCGTTTTGGTATTTTTCGTTTTTAGAAACCATCGCAGGTATTTCGCGCAGCTGCCTTTCAACGTTGTCCTTGTCATTCCAGCTTATGTTGCCAAACCTTGTGTTAAAATCCTCCAAGAGGGCTGAAAGCTTCTCTAGCTCCGGGTCGCCCTGCCCGCCAGGCAGTCCCGGCGGCACGGGGTCTATCTTCCCCTCATTGTCATCAAGCGTAATAGACACAGCCGCCCGCGCCTCGTTGCGGTAGCTTTCCAAATCGACTAGCTCCAAAATGCCGGGCGTGAGGTCATCATCTAGCGGGGCGGGCAGCTTAGGGATAAGCAGGTTAAGAAAGATTGAAAGCCGCTCCCAATCCGCGTTGCCAAAGGGCAAAATCGCCGCAAGAAAGCTGTATGCCCTGCAAAAGGACTTTGCCGCTCTCTTAAACCTTATTTGCTCGTCTTTTGTTTCGAGGGCCTTGTAGCGCTCGGCGCAAGAATCAAGAATTGGGTCAAGCTTTTCGCGCGGCTCGCCGTCAAGATAGGCCTTAACGAGCGCGCGCACCTCTTCCTGCGAAAAGACTTGAGCCCTTTGAAGAGTGTCCGCAAGGTCATTTAGCTTGTTCGGGTCAGTTTCTTCAGAAAGGATTGTCGCTCGGTAATACGGCGCGAAGGCTTCTTTTATTGTCTCTGCAGTGTTGGCAAAGTCTAGGATGAATGTGTCGTGCTTTTTGGGGTGGCAGCGGTTAAGCCTTGAAAGCGTTTGCACAGCCTTTATGCCGCTTAAAGGCTTGTCAACATACATGGTGTGAAGGAGCGGCTCGTCAAAGCCTGTCTGAAACATTTCTGCTACAACAAGAAAGCGGTAAGGCTCATTCCTAAACTTAGCCGGTATTTCCGCGTCGGAAAACGTGTTTAGCGAGGCGGATGTTAGCGCGGCGCCCTCGCCGCCCGTCTTGTGCTCGCCCGAAAAAGCGATAATCGCCTTGTACGGGCTTTGCCGCTCTTGAAGGCAGCTGTTGATTGCTCGGTAATACTCAATGCAGCGTTCAATGCTTGAGGTAACCACCATAGCGCGCGCCTTGCCGTCTATCATGCGCTTGCCGATTACCTGCCCGTGAAAGTGCTCTACCATTATGGCGGCCTTTTTTGCTATTGCCGCCTCGTGCCCCTCAACAAAGCCGCGCAGCATTTTTTGCGCCTTTGCCTTCTCAAAGAAAGGGTCATCCTCTGCTGTCTTTATAAGTTTGTAAAAGGTGTCTATTGCCGTATAGTTTTGAAGCACGTCAAGGATAAAGCCCTCCTGAATTGCCTGCTTCATTGTATAAACATGAAAGGGACGCCGCTTTGTCTTGCCGTCCTCTTGAAAGGGAGTGCCGAAGGTTTCTAGCGTCTTGTTTTTAGGCGTCGCGGTAAAGGCAAAGTAGCTCGCGTTTTTTAGGAGCTTGCGGCCTTCCATCATGGCGTTAATCTTGTCCTCGCTGTCCATCTCGCTGTCGGCGATAGCGGCGGAAAGGGCGACGTTCATGCTGGCGGAGTTTCTTCCGCTCATGCCCGAATGCGCCTCGTCAATGATTATGGCAAAGCGCCTGTCCTTGTGCCCCGCGCCAATCTCTGGCGCAATGTAGGGAAACTTTTCTATTGTAGTAACGATAATGCGCTTGCCGTCCGCTATTGCCTTAAGGAGGTCGGCGGAATGCTCCGCCCAAACTACAGTGCCCGCAACCTGCACAAACTGCTTTACGGTGTCGCGGATTTGCCTGTCTAGGACGCGGCGGTCGGTTACAACAATCACCGAGTCAATCATGGGCCTTCCGCCTTGCTCAAGGCCTGCAAGCTGATGTGCAAGCCATGCTATGGAGTTTGACTTGCCCGACCCCGCGCTGTGCTCAATCAAATAGCGCTTGCCTATTCCGTTTTTCCTCACGTCCGCTAAAAGCCTTGTTACAACGTCAAGCTGATGAAAGCGAGGGAATATTTGCTTTTCCTTGCCCTTCTTTGAGGCGGCGTTAGGCTCTGCTACCACTTGCGCGTAGTTTTCTATAATGAGGGCAAGCTTCTCTTTTGTAAGAATGTCCTTCCACAGGTAGTCTGTCATGAGGCCGTCGGGGTTAGGCGGATTGCCCGCGCCGTCGTTATAGCCCTTGTCAAAGGGCAAAAAGAAGCTTTCCTTGCCCTCAAGCTTAGTGCAAAACTTTACGCGGGCGTCGTCAACGGCAAAATGCACCATGCAGCGCTTAAAAGAAAAAAGGGCGTCGCGCGGGCTGCGGTCATTGCAGTACTGCTCTACAGCCTTATCCACGTTTTGCTTGGTCAGGGTGTTCTTTAGCTCAAAGGTTATAATAGGAAGGCCGTTTATAAAAACGCACAAGTCAAGCGCGAGATTCCCCTCAGCCGAAGAATAGCGCAGCTGTCGAGTTACGCTAAAAATGTTCTTGGCAAAAAGGGCGCGCGCGTCCGCGTTGTTTTGCGTGGGGGTCAGGTAGTACATGTTAAGGCGCGCAGGATATGCCTTAACGCCGTTTCGCAGCACGTCAACAATGCCGCGCCTTGAAACCTCGTCGCTTACGCGCTTTAGGAGCTTGCGCCTTTCTTGCGGGGATTCCACGTTTAGCTTTTTTAGCTCATGTCCTTGAGTTTCTTGCAAAAAGCGGAAAAAGCGCGCCTCGTCAACGGCGTATTCCTTGTTGTAGTCCGCGTTAGAGCCTTCTTCAAAGCCATTGCGCTCCGTAAGCCAAGAAACGATAAGGGCTTCAAGGCCGCTTTCCTTTGTGTTTGTAACGGGCAATCCTGCGCCTCCGCCTGTCTAGTGTACAGCTAGAGGGCGCATTCTGTAAAGCATTTATTTAAGCTGAATTGCTGCCGCAGCGCGTTCACAATTTGCCGCAAACTCTTCTTGCCCCGCCCTAGAGGCTGTAAGCTATTAGCTGCCAGCTGATTTCATTCTACGCATCGATTTCGCTCTCGCACCTAACTCTACTTGCTCCTGCCCCATACATCTAAGCTCTAAGGAAACGATGATTAATTAATGCATTTTTCGCTTTCTATTGCA
>CAZDXD010000140.1:0-3720 GCA_964509415.1 uncultured Treponemataceae bacterium | reverse complement strand
ACTAAAACACTAAAACACTAAAACACTAAAACACTAAAACACTAAAACACTAAAACATTTGACAACTAGGGCACTGAATGGGTATAATTTTTTTCATCTTTTTTTAATAAAGGAGATATCGGTCATGAATAACAAGCATCCCCTGCTCGTTTTTATTGCAGCCACATCCGTTGTGCTCGTTGCTTGCGCGGAAGCTCTAGCTTGGATCATCATACCGGCTGACGTGCCCGCCATTGTAAGGTTTTCGATTCCTTTGGTGTTTTTGGCGTCGGCGATTATTCTTTTTCCGGCATACAAAAAGCTTGACAGCTATTTTGCCCTTGACGTGAGCAAGGTGTCCAGCGAGGCTGAGCTTCACTCAAGGCTTGCCAACTTGGGAAATGTGCCTCTCATGTCAGTGCTATTAATCATTCCCTTAAACGTAATTTTAATAATGATTTCCTCATCCATTGTCCGTCGCACCTTTCGCCATGCTCTAGGCGGAATAGGCATAGGAACAGAAATAATAATATATTCATTATTTGCAGTAGCCCTATGCGGACTTGGCGCAGCCATAGCATATGTATTAACAGACAGGCTTATATCCAATGTGCTTGCCAAGGAGCGCCTTGCAAAATACCCGCTTTCGCTTAAAGCTAACCACCAGTTCTCAAAGTTTGCCGTTATCCCCATAGCCACGCTTGTGTTGGGCATTGTTATGGCTCTTGGCGCTGGGCTTTTTGGCTTTTCTAAGGCAATACCTCCAGAGGCAAGAAGCAGCATTTCGCTAAACCAGGCCTTGGTGTATGTCCTGCCGTTTGGCGTTGTTTACCTTATTCCCGTTCTTTTTCTAGTGGTATTTTGCGCGCGCAACACGTCAAAAAACTATGATTCTGTCATAGGCCAGCTTGACGGGATGCTTGCAGGCGAAAAGGACATTACAAAAAGGATTGTGGTAAGGTCGGTGGACGAAATTTCTTCAATCGCCGCTCGCATGAATGCGTTTTCGGACTCCCTTCATGGCATGATCAAGGATGTAAGCGAAAGCGCAGGAGCTATGGAGACGGCGGCGCAGACGCTTTCCGACAACGCTTCTTCCATTTCTAGCGGCGTTTCATCTATTTCAAAGGACATAGGCGACCTTAACTTTACGACAGAGGAGCAAAGCGCCTCCGTTACGGAAACTTCCGCTACAATCACGCAGATTGCGCAAAATATAGAAAGCCTCACCCAACAGATTGAAAGCCAGTCCACAGCGGTTACGGAGTCGTCAGCGTCGCTGCAGCAGATGGTAGCGAACATCGGCGCAATCTCGGAGAATGCCGCAAAGGCTTCTGGGAGCTTTGATGAGCTTAAAGGCAGCGCCGCGGGCGGCAAGGAAAGCATAACCAACGTGCAAAGCCTTGTGAACGGCCTTATAACGCAGTCAGACTCGCTTTTGGAAGCGAACAGCGTTATTGACAACATTGCCGCGCAGACAAACCTTCTTGCAATGAACGCGGCTATAGAGGCGGCTCACGCGGGAGAGGCGGGCAAGGGCTTTGCCGTTGTCGCGGACGAAATCCGCAAGTTGGCGGAAAGCTCCGCCTCGCAGTCCAAGACGATTGCGCAGGGCTTAAAGAGCACTATCGAGTCGATAAAGAACATAGCCTCCGCCACAAGCACGGCTGACGGCGCGTTTGATTCCGTCGCGGCGAAGATTGACGCGGTTACGGGGCTTGTGAACGAAATCAACCTTGCCATGCTTGAGCAAGCTTCAGGAAGCCGGCAGGTGCTTGAGGCCTTGCAGGACATTGAAAACGTTACAGTGCAAATCAGGGACGGCGCGATAGAGATGAACTCCGGCACGGAGAGCATCCTTAAAGAGATAATGAGGCTTTCAGGGGTTTCGCAGCAAGTGCAGGACCGCTCATCCTCCATTGCGAAGGCAGCAGAGGCGATAAGCGCCGCTGTCGCGGAAATTGTGCGGAACACTGGCTCCAACAAGGAAGCGATTGGCGTGCTGGTGAGCATAACGAGCAAGTTTAAGTTGTAGTTAGTTGCCTAGTGGACTAGTTGACTAGTTTCTTAGTCTCTGGGGCAAAGCAAGGAGAGGGGCTCTGCCCTTTTCCCCCTAGCACCCCTTGCTTAACCTCAGCTACTAGTAAACTAAGATACTAGGCAACTAGATAACTAAAACACTAAGAAACTAGACAACTAGGAACTAGATCAGTCTCCTAGCCCTTCTTCGGAAGCGTCGGCGGATTCCCCGTCAAGCGCGCGCTGCAAGTCGTTTCGCGCCAGAACCAAGTATTCTGGCGGTAGACCCGCACCGCCCGCGGCTTCGTAGCGCGCGATAATTCTTTCAAGGAGGGGCTTAGCTTCGCTCCAGTGCTTCTGCTTTACGCGGATATGCGCAATCTCGTATTCGGCGGCAGTTACAGCCCGCGGATCGTTGCCGTAGCGGTCAATAATTGCCTCATAGTAAACTTCCGCCGCGGCGTAGTTGTTCCTGTCAAGCTCATTCTGTCCCATGAGACTTAGCTCCTGGATGGAAAGGCCTTCAGGAATCTCTTCCTTCAACGGCACGGTTTGGCATGATGTCGCCAAAAGCATAGCGGCGGCAGCCGCTGGTAAAGCTAAACCCTTAAAAAAGCCATAGAAAACATTCATAATTGCAAACCTCCGCAATCTTTCTAGTCTAATCTGGAAGAAGCACCGTGATTTCCACGCGCCTGTTCTGCGCCCGCCCTTCTGCTGTGGCGTTGTCTGCCGTAGGGCGCGTGCCGCCATATCCCGCGGTGGTGATTCTCTCGCTTGCGATTCCCGCGTTCTCAAGCCTCTGCGCAATCGCATCCGCCCTTTCAATCGAAAGCTGAAGCTCTCCCGCGGGCCTTCCGACGGATGCCGTGTGCCCTTCGATAAGGAACGTTACGCTTTCGTCCGCTGCCGCCAGCGTTCTTGAAATTTCCGCAATTCTTGCTTCTTCTTCGGAGAGAATTTCAGGCGAATCCGCTATAAAGCGTATTCCGTATATTGTAAGCGTAATACCGCGCCCGCGCTCCGACACGCCGACTCCTTCTGTTCCGGTTTGCGCGAGCATTCGCTCGATTTCGCGCCTTATAAAATAATAGCCGTCATCTCTTGTTTGAGGCGCAATTTCACCCTTTATAACGTCCTCATCGCAGAGAATAACAATTTTTCCCTCTTCAATCAGCTTTAAGTTTTCCTCGTCGCAGAAAATGCGCAGATAATCGCGCCTTGAAATGACGGGGTCAGTCTTGAAAATGCCGTAAACGCCCGCCGCACGGATATAAAGCGGATCGCTTCCCGCGCGCGACACACAGCTTTCGTCATCGGGATTGACTGCGTAAGAGACAATGCCGTCTTGCCGCGCGGTTTCAGGCAAAACCATGTTCCGCTCGTAGGCTAGGTTCATTTCGCTGTCCCAGACTTTAGGAAAAAGCGATGGATTGAGCTTCGATTCAGTAAATTCGCCGTGTACCGGAAGGCTTCCCCGCGCGTCTATAATAATGCCGCTGTAAGATCGCGTTGGGATTGATTCAAGCGGCTTTTTTGGCTTGTAAATGCTCCTGTGCCGCACAAAAAGCTCTTGCAGGCTTGAAAGCGCGATTCTGTTTGTCATTGTGCTGGTTTTAAGGTCACGAGAAAACCACAAAGGCGTCCGCTCGCCGCCGTCTATCAGCGCGAGAACCTGCGGAAGGGTTATATCGCCATCGCTAACCGCAGAGCCAAGTGTAG
>CAZDXD010000139.1:0-3729 GCA_964509415.1 uncultured Treponemataceae bacterium | reverse complement strand
TTGCCTCGTACTGCGAGCCGTCATGAAGGGAAACAATAATGCGCACCGCGTCAGAGATTACGTGCCTGTTTGTGAGAACATAGCCGCGCTCGTCTATAATCGACCCTGAACCGGTGCCGCCTTCCTGCGGCACAGGCTCAAGAAACCAGTTTATGCCGAGCATTTCGGTTGTAATGTTTACAACAGCCTCGTTCGCCTGCTCATAGACTGCTATGTTTTGAAGCTCTTCTTGCGTGTAAGATATGTCTCCCGATGCGGCTTCAAAAGCCCAAGGGCTGAATATTGCGGCATTTGTGTCCGCGCTTATTGCGGGCAAGTCATCAGAAAAAAGCGCGTCATCAATGTTTTCAGCAGAAACGCTTTTGTTTGCCGCGATAGCGCTCCATATCGCGTTGCCCGCGTACAGTACAACGCAAAGAGCGCAGCACGCAAACATAACAATCCACGCAAGCTGTTTTCCGCTATATAAATGCCGCATAACTATTTATAAGGTAATAAACTTATTCGGCAAGGGCAATGCCTGGCATTGGGCTCCTTGGCACAAAGCGCATGGACTTAAAGGGGTGAATATCGAGGATATTGGCGTACCAGCCGTCCAGCCCGTCCGTGTCAATCACGTTGACGGCGGGATTGTGCGAAAGCGGCAAGATAACCGCTTCGTCAAGCAAAAGCTGCTCTGCCTCCGCAAAGAGCTGATAGCGCTTTGCGGCGTCGCTCTCGCGCGCGGCATCAACAACGAGCTTTTCAAAGCGCTGGTTTCTCCACCCTGAGTCATTTAGGTTTGAAGCGGGGCGGAACATCTCCAAAAAGGCTATCGGGTCTGCAAAATCCCCAATCCACGAGGTAACGCCTACGGAATACTCGCCATCGCGCAGCTGCCTGTAATAAAGCGCGAAAGGTTCTGCCCTCTTTTCCACAATAAAGCCCAGCTCCTCCCATGCATTTTTGAGGATTTCAGTCTTCTCCTCATAAATGGAAGATTCAGGATAAAAAATAACGATAGGTTCCTCATCGGCGGGGTTTTCAATTCCCGCCTCGATGAGCAGCTCACGCGCCTGCTGCGGGTCATAAGAAACAACGCCTTCAACATCGGGGTAGCCTAAAACAGGAAAAATCAGCGTGGAGGCAGGAATAAGGTAGCCTGCCCGTAGCTCGTCCCACGGCACAGCCTGCAAAAGCGCCTTTCGCACTGCTGCGTTCTTTGCCGTGTCTTGCGTTGTCTTAAAGAAAAAGTACTCCGTTGAAAACATCGGCGTGATGACAAGCGCTGAATAGTCAATAAGACGCTCTAGCGAGAGTCCGCCCGCGAGCCACTGGACTTTCCCCTGATTAAAAAGAATAGTAGCTTCTTCTGCGTCTTCAATAAAAAGAAACTTGAGACTGGGCAAAAAAACGCTTTCGCTATCCCAATAATGCTCATTTTTCTCTAAGACAATTTCATTCCCCGATGCGCTTTGCACTTTGAATGGCCCTGAAGAGTAAGGCACAAAGACATCGCCCTCATCAAGCTCGAAGACTTGCCCCTTGTCGGGGTGAATAGCTGTAAAGGCATGGTGGCAAAGGATGCGGTCAAAATGCGCCGTAGGCGTAACAAGCTCAACCTCAAGCGTTCTTTTGTTAACTGCGCGGATTTCTGGCAACAGTCTTGAAACGCCGGTGCGAAATTCCCACGCACCCTTTACACAGTCAAGCATGGAAGCGTATGGCGCGGCATTCCCCTGACGCAAAAGCGAAAGCCACGATGCGCGGATTGTCTCGGCTGTAATCGGCGTGCCGTCCTCAAAGGCGGCTTCCTCCCTTATTTCAAATGTCCAGACAAGCCCGTCGGTACTCACATTATAAGAGGAGGCAAGGGCGGGGACAGGCTCAAGCGTCATCGGGTCGTAAGAAAAAAGCCCTTCGGCGAGCGCGGTGAGCATTTGTGCCTCGTCAGCGTTATAGGCACTGTGTGCGTCAAGGTCAGGAATGTGCGCGGAAAAGGCTACCGCAAACTCCCGCTGCGGGTATGAACTCTGCGCCACCGCTGGAATAAAAACGGAAAAAGAAAACGCAAGTGCAAAAAAAAGCGCAGGTGTCGCGGAAAGCCTGAAAGATTTTTTCTTTTTTTGTTTCATACTATGCCAAGCCTTTTAAGCTGCTCCCGCTCTTCGATTCTTGATGAATAATCAAAGCGGATTTGATTTGCTTTATGGACTGTATTCTCTATAGTAGAGATTTCTATTTTAATTCCCCGTATTTTGGATTTGGATTCGTCTTTTACCGCCGACTTAAAAAACTCGTCGACTCCGCCGCACTGCCTTAAAATTCCGTTAATTTCAGAAATATTTGAAGAAAGCGCGTCAAGAAGCTGCTGGTCAGTCATCGCGCCAAGTTTCTGCCAGACAGCTGAACTTCTGTCGGAAAAGGCATTCAAAAGCCGCGCTTTTCTTTTAAGCGTGTCAATAAAGCTATTAAACTGAATTGTCTCGCGCTTTTGCGCCTGATTTGCAGGATTAATAACGAAAATTGTAATTTCAACTTCCTTCGCAGGCAAATTGAATACGCGGCGAAAAAGATCTTTCAATTTGGAGAAAAGCGTAACCTGCGAAGCCTGATATATTTTCAGGTTTTCGGAGAGCTTGTTGACAATCAAGACAAGCTGCTGCGCGGCGCTTCCCAGTATCTTAATTGCACTGATAAGCAGGGCGCGGTAGTCTTCTTGTGTCTCCGTCTTTTTTTTCTTTTGCGACTGCTGCTCTTCCGTTTCAAGGCGAGAAAGCGCATCTTCGCGGCTTGACGAGGCATCTTCGCTGCTATTTTCTACAAGAACTTCCTTTATCAAATCGGTGTAAAAAGGCTCATTATGCATAACCTGCGAAAAAGCCTTTTTTATCGCTTTTAGCGAGTCGTTGTCAGGAGCTGCCCCGTTGGGAAGCCCTGCTTTCGGCAGGACATTAACGCGAATTTTTAGCTTATAGGATTCGCGCTGAAAAGCTGAAAGCGCTTTTAATGTTTTAAGAGAGGATGGAATCGTACCCGCAAGCTGCGAAATGCTGTTTGTAACAATGTTGATTGCAAAATTGTCGCCGCAGCGCTTAAACTCTTGGATAATCTCCGCAAAGGCGCGCGTGTTGATGTTTTCGGAGGAGACGCTTAAAGAGTTCCACTCAAACGTGTGCAACAGGGCGTTCAGCTTGGAAATGCGCGGAGGGGTAAGAAAGGCGCAACTAAACTGATAGTGCTGCACGGCGTATTCCAGCATCGCCATGTACTGGCCAAAGCGAGTTCCGATAATATAGATTTTTTCTCTTCCTTCGGGGATAGACTCCATGGAAGGCGGAACAACATCAGTGATTTTCTCATCGTAGCGAATAGAGCTGTTATGAAAGACAGATTTTTTAGCGAGTGCCTGCGAGACCGTGGTTGACGCGGTCAGCATCATCTGCAAATCCTTGCTTAACTGCGGAAGCTGGCGCGAGTCCAGTTCACGCTGCCTTGCATTCACAGCGGCCGCCAGCTTTGTCTCAAATTCCTGAATGCCTTCCATAGCGCTATTATCGGTCAGGCGGGCAAGAAAAGCAAGTGCCCCCAGCCTGCGATAAAGGCAGGGGCGAGCTTTGTAAGCAGTGTGTCCAGTAAAATTGAATCCTTGACAGGGGAGGTGCTTTTGGGTATTATTACTACCATCCGCTTTGAGGATACCCCGGATGGTGGAATTGGTAGACACGCTAGTTTCAGGTACTAGTGCCT
>CAZDXD010000138.1:0-3753 GCA_964509415.1 uncultured Treponemataceae bacterium | reverse complement strand
GTCATTTCCCTAAACCTCCTTGACAAACAAAAAGGGCAGCCAGAAAACGCAAAAAGACAGAAAAGACACCTATCCCGAAAGATAGTTTCTTTTTCTTTTGCGCCTTCCAGCTGCCCTGTTGTTGAGCTCACCAAAAAGCTAAAAAATCATTATGTCAATTTGTATTTTACACGATAAATTTATATCCTGTCAAGCGCCATTTTCGTGATGCCACGAAAATGGTCAAAAAAACGAATCTGTACCAGCTCTTATCTGAAATACTCGTATAAAAAGAGCGGGAAGGCGTTCAATATCGCGACGGAGTCTTTGGGCTTTACATATTTCTCTACTTGATTTTCAAAAATGCTTGCCTGGCGGACATCATCTTTGCCCTTCGGCAAGCCTCTGTTTCCAGTGCAGATATAATTTGCCTTTTCTATGTGTTGCCTATTTAGGTGTTTCCAGTTTTCCTTGACTGTATCTAGCCTTTTCTCCACATCAGCTATGTTCACTGTATTTTCATGCAGACGGAAGGCAATAAAGTCCAAGCTCTTTTCTTTATACTGCGAGGCATAGTCCTTAAACTCATGGCACTCCTTTCTTGAAATCTCATAATATAAAAAATTAGCATCGGGCAACTCATTAGTGCAGCGGATTGATTCAACCATGGGATAACTGATGTAAAGCCTAGTGTTTTCGCTGTCATTAGTAAAAAATTCTAAAAGCTCGTTTACCCGCTTGTTAAGCTCATCAAGTGGAAGCTGACTGTTTTGAAAGTCATAGTCAAAAAAAAGATAAACCTCCGAAAAGGCATCATTGTCAAAGCCTCTAAGCGGATTGTCGTTGCTATTGCCCAGCTTGTCCCGAATTACAGAAATTATATCTTCTTCAAACCCGCCATCGTCAGACTTCATGCGCCTGTATAGCTCATAAATATTTTGCTTAAAACAGCATATAATGCTGTCGAGCTTGTTTGGAAAATACAAATATTCAAGCGTCTTAAAAATAGGCGTCTCTGGATTTTTCCCTTCAAAAACAAAAAGAATCACAGCGAAAACGCCCCGCCGCGATAGAGCTTTTCGATGTTGTGCCCTTGCCGCAGCTCCTTTTCCGTGCAGTCGTGCAAGGCGCGTATCTCGTTCTTTTCAAGAAGGAAATTGCAGTCGGGGCGCAAAAGGTCATTCGCCAAAAGCCGCGTGTTGTGCGTGGTTAAAAACACTTGGCAGTCAAGGCTAAAAAGCCGCCTGCAAACAGCTTTAGACAGCTCAAAATGATAGAAAGCGTCAAACTCGTCAATAATGACAAGCGACGCTTCATTCATACGCTTAATCCAGAAATAAAGCAATGTGAGGGAATGCGTCCCTGTTGAAGCAATATCATAGAATCGAACACGGCTTTCGCCAATAGAACAGAAAAGCTGCTTTTCGTCTTTTTGCGGCTTGCTGAATGAGAATTCCTGTCCGCTAGTTTCCTTTAGAAAATCCTGAAAATCCTTCTCAAGCCCTTTTTCCAAAATATATTCTTCAATTTTATAAATGGCGGTCTCCAAGCCGATAAACTCCCTGTCTTCCAGACAGCGAAACCATAGCATGGAGTTTGCAAAATCCTGAAGCCGAATTAAAAAATGCCCTTCATCCAGAGGGAAGGAGGAAAGCAAAAAGTTTATAATGGAAATATTGTTTGCATTGCCGGAAAGGCTTTTTTTTACAGTTTCTTCCATAGGGAAAAGAGACGTGTTTATCTCCAATGAAGAAGAATCGCGGCTAAAGACTTTTTCCCCGTCAAAGGAAAGACTCTCTTTTTGCAATACGCCCCGATGGTTTTTTGAGTAATTGTATTCAAGACGCTTGCCGTCAAAGACAAACATATATTCAAACTCCACAGGGTCTCGCGGAGCTCCTGCAAAAACAAAATTGAAATAGTAGTCAGGCTTTTTCCACTTTTGCGAAAGATGGTTTACTATGTCAAAGACTGCAAGCGAAAGGTTGCTTTTCCCGCTCCCGTTGCGGCCGCATATAATGCCGTTCTTTATCGCTCCGTCCTTGACAGCTGTTGGATTAAACTCGTAGTTTCGGACTTTCGTCAAATCCCATTCAATGCGCCGCTCAAAGCCGCGATAGTTTTTTACAGCAAATTTTGCAAGCATTGCCACCCCCTGCCTTTTAGATTATCGAAAAGAAACAGGGAAAAGTCAAGAATTTCCGTAAAAAATTTACGGCACAATGGCTTTATGGGTTGCTTGCATAGTCATCATTTCCGCGCCTCCTGCCTTAGCCTAACCTCATTTTTTATAACATCTAGCATAAATTCGGCGGGGCTGTTGTTTTCCGCCGCCGCAAGAGCCGCTACCTTTTCCTGCAAATCAAGCGGCAAAGTTACAGTCATGTCAGCCATCGGGGTAATCAAAAGCCTGCCGCCTACAGCATTGGAGAGCTTTGATAAAACATTGTAAGAAGGGTTCGCTTTAAGAGACTCAATTCTGGAAACCGCGCTTTGCGTTGTGCCCGCCCTGCTTGCTATATCTTTTTGTGTCAGGCAGTTCTGGCGCTTTAGCAGGTCAAAATCAGTTACAAACGAAGCAAGAGCCGAGTATTTGCTGACATAGTTTTTTAGGCTCTTGTTTTCCTCTTCAAGCTTGCTGAAAAACGCCTCTAGTTCACTCATTTCCGCCTCCTGCTATACTACAACACCCATGTCCCAGTTTTAATCACTTGTTTTGCATAAATTCTGCAAAAACGGCGCTTTAATCCGCTAAATGCGGGCTTTAGCTGTCAGCTAGTTACTCCGCCATTCCCTGCTTCCACGCATCTAGCACGCTCTTGCGCACCCACACCTTGCCGCCTTCTATCCAAATCCACCGCTTCTTTTTATCTAGCGTGTTAATAGCCTTGCGTATAGCTTTCGTTTCCGCTACCGTTTGGAACAGCTTGTCAAAAGCGGCGTTTATTCGGGTTCGTTCTTCCCCTTCGGGATAGGGCTTTTCTATGTAAAATTTATTATGCGTATAGTTAGCTAGATAGTCATTAAGCCTTCCTTGCCCGCGCAGTTTATCGTCTACATAAGCGGAAAAAGCTCTTGCTGCCATTTCATGCGTTGTTGACCAGTAGCCATTTGTGCGGTCTTTGTCCAGCTCTAGCGCAGCGCTCAAGAATGCGCTTGCCCCTGCGCCTGTAGCTACCTGCACCGTCTTTTTCTCGCCTTCTTTCGGCGCTCCGTGATAATGCGCGGCTGCTACCCTTAGCCATTGGTCGCGTCTTTTCTCTCTCGCGCTGTTGCCTTTTGCGCCTCTAAATTGCTCGTTTATAATCTCTGCGGCTTTATCAAAGCTGCCTGCGTCATAAACCCTGCCGCCAAGCCCTCCTTGCCCTTCATACACATTGTATTTCGCGGCTCTCGCGTCATTCTCGCTGTATGTAAGCTGGGCATACTGTGGCACATTCCCCTCTGTCATCGCCCTCGTAAGCTCATCAAAGGCAGACGCCACCTTTAGCTGGTGTTCTTCTGTGGGCGTTTCGGGAATTTTTACGCCTTTTTTCTCGCACTGCTTTTTGTATTGCTCTTTCTGCCAGTCATTCCGCGCGTTCAAATACTTATCTAAAAGCTCTCTTTGCGTTTTTGAAAGGCTATGATACTTATTCGTCATAAAGGAATTTTTGTCGCCCGCAGAGCCTCCCATAGCCTCCATAATCATATTGTCAAAGGCATGAAACCACTCGTGGGCTAAAGAGCCGCCGCCTTTCATCTTTGTGATATTGATAACGCGCTCTACTGGCT
>CAZDXD010000137.1:0-3802 GCA_964509415.1 uncultured Treponemataceae bacterium | reverse complement strand
CCTCCATTACGCGCGGCCTTGACTACTACACAGGCATTGTCTACGAAACCTTCCTTGATGATTATCCCGAAATAGGCTCGGTGTGCTCTGGCGGCAGGTATGACAACCTCGCTGGGCTTTACATGAAAGAAGAGGTATCAGGCGCGGGAGCTTCCATTGGCCTTGACAGGCTAATTGCGGCTATAGAGCATTTAGGGCTTTCAGAGGCTAAAGCCTCCTTTACCGATGCTGTAATCTTTTGCAGAAATGAGGATAACGCCCCGCGCCTTTACAGCCTTGCCGCTAAGCTGCGCGCAATCGGCATACGATGCGATGTGTTCCC
The DNA here is from genome assembly GCA_964509415.1 of uncultured Treponemataceae bacterium. Lineage (GTDB taxonomy): Bacteria > Spirochaetota > Spirochaetia > Treponematales > Treponemataceae > Avitreponema. The sequence continues at coordinate 3,480 of CAZDXD010000137.1, read as the reverse complement.
CGAAAGCAAGAAGCAGGCAGCGCAGTACGCATACGCAGAGAAAAAGGGCATCACTTGGGGGATTTTTGCTTCAAATGAGGATTTAGCCTGCACGCTTAAAAACCTTGTTACGCGGGAGGCTTTTGAGAATATCAGCGTTGATGAGGCGGCAAAGGTTATCAAGGGGGTTTAGCGCTCAGCCCTGAACACCATACTCCCCCAGCTTGCGGTGCAGGGTTTTTCTTCCTATCTTGAGCATATCGGCGGTCTTTGTCTTGTTGCCGCCGTTTGCCGCAAGCGTTTGAAGGATAATTTCCTTTTCGCCCTCTGCAAGGGTAGCGCCTACGGGGATTTTGACAAACTGCCCCTCGTGATTGGGCTGAATGCCCGGCGGCAGGTCATCGGCTATAATCATATTGCTTTCAGCCATGACAACGGCGCTTTCAATGCAGTTGCGCAGCTGCCGCACGTTGCCGGGCCAATCGTAAGAGTAAAGAATGTTCCGCGCCTTAGGGTCAACGCCCTCTATTGCCTTTTGGTTTTCTGCCGCAAACTCCTTAACAAAAGACGCTATCATCATCGGGATATCGTCCTTCCGCTCGCGCAAAGGGGGAACGGTGATATTGACAACGTTGAGGCGATAGAAAAGGTCCTCACGGAAGCGGCCTTCTTCTACCTCTTTTAGAAGATCGCGGTTCGTTGCGGCGATAATCCTCACGTCAACCTCTAGCGTTTCTTCGCCGCCCACTCGCTCAAATTTCTTTTCTTGAATTACGCGAAGGATTTTAATCTGCACCTGCTGGTTGATTTCGCCTATTTCATCAAGGAAGATTGTGCCGCCATCCGCAAGCTCAAAGCGCCCGCGCTTGCGGCTCACAGCGCCCGTAAACGCCCCGCGCTCATGACCAAAAAGCTCGCTTTCCAAGAGGGACTCCGTAAGGGATGCGCAATGCACCTTTATAAGCGGCTTGCCCTTGCGCGGGGAAATGTTGTGTATCGCGTTTGCTATTAATTCCTTGCCCGTGCCGCTTTCCCCTGTAACCAAAACGGAAGCCTTGGTCGGCGCTACCTTTTTGACAATTTCAAAGTTTTTAAGCATGACGGGGGTTTTCCCGATTATGTGCTCAAAGGTCTTTTTGCCGCTTAGCTCCTCCTCCAGCTGCCTCTGCTGCAAAACCATCTCGCGGCTTTTAAGCGCGCGCTTTGCCAAAAGGGAGAGGCGGTCAAGGTCCAACGGCTTTGTAAGAAAGTCGTATGCCCCCGCCCTCATTGCGTCAACGGCTGCCTCCACAGAGCCGTGCCCTGTCAGCACAATGACGGGCACGCCCGGAAAGTCTGTTGCCGCCTTTGAAAGCACTTCTTCCCCGCTCATTACGGGCATTCGCAAGTCGGTTATAATGAGGTCAATGTCATTCGCGGCCGCGTACTCAAGCCCTGCTTTTCCGTTTTCTGCTGTAGCCACGCTGTAGCCGTCCATTTCCAAGGCGGCTGCAAGCCCTTCGCGGATATTCTTTTCGTCATCAATTACAAGAATGCTGAACTTCAATTCTATTGCCCTCGCTCTTAGGACGCGCTTGTCTTTTAGGATGCGGTTTTGCCCCGCGCTTCAGCCGGCGCTTCCGCCGCCGTGCGCGCCGCGTCATAGCCAATCATGCGCCTTGCTTCCCGTATTGCGGGGAATACAAACGAAAAGCAGGTGCCCTCCCCTGGAAAAGAGCAAACCTGAATATCCCCTCCGTGCTCCTTTATGATTTTGTACGCGACAGGAAGGCCAAGCCCCGTGCCGTCCGCTTTTGTGGTGTAGTAAGGCTCGAAAATGCGCGGCAGGTCTTCATCGCTTATCCCTGACCCGTTATCCTGAATGTGCACAATGACCGCAGACTCCCCCGCCTTTGTCGTTATGGCAATGCTCCCCTCCCCTTCACCTGAAACAGCAGCTTGCGCTTCTATTGCGTCTTCGGCGTTTTTAATAAAATTGAGGAACACTTGGCGCAGCTTTTCAGCATCGCCCGAAATCATAGGCAAGCTTTCCGCAAGCTCAAGGTCAAGGGTTATGTTTTTTGACTTTAGCTCTTCCGCGACAAAATCAGCAAGGCCTTCTACAACGTTATTTATGCAAAGGGGTTCGGCAGAAAGCTTTACCGGGCGCACCGCCATAAGAAAATTGACAATCGTCTTGTTGAGCCGCTCTATCTCCGCCGAAATAACATCGAGGGACTTTTTGACGCTCTCGTCATCTGCAAAGGCGGAATCCGCGGACAAGAGCTTTTTCTCTAAGAGCTGCACATAAATGCTGATTGAGGCAAGCGGGTTTTTAATTTCGTGCGCAACGGAAGCCGCGAGGTTTGTCAGGCTTGCAAGACTTTCAAGGCGCCTGTTTTTGATTTCTTCCTCTTTTGCGCCGGTAACGTTTTTTACAGTAATAATGCTGCCCTTTACGCGCTTTTCCAGCACAAGCGGCATAACGGAAATGTCAAGATAAACTGTCGCGTTGTCGACAGAAATGCAAAAGAAGCGGTCGCAGGCGTTCTCCTCGTTTTGTATCGTGTCTCTTATAAAGGATGAAATCTCTTCGTTTTTGATGCATTCCCACACAGGCCGCTCGCTTGAGCTGTCGGCAAAGCAGCCCGCAAAGCAGCGGATTGCCGCCTTGTTGTACTGGATAACGGCGCCCGGCACGTCGCAAATGATAATCCCGATGGAAAGGGAATCAAGCGCCCCCGCGAGAATATCGTACTCCTCCCCGAACAGAGAAAGCACTTCCCTGATTTGCGCCAAAGTCATCTTGTCAGTCTTTTTTAGCGCGCGCTTTATAAAGTCCCGCAAAGCCGTGCCTCCTGTTTTCTATATAGATAATATACCACAAAATACCACAAAACGAGAAAGCAGTCGTCAGCATTAGGCGCGATTACGGCAATAATTCAGACACATTTACGGCGACAATTTAGACACTCTTTCGGCGAAAATTCAAACACACATACGTCCGTATGCTAGGCACGCATACGGACGTATGACAGGCACCAAGCTCAGCAACCCTCCATCGCTATCGCGCTGTCGGCTCGCTGGGCATGATATGCCCCCAAAAAAGGTAACACTTTTTGTTCCCACTGGGGCGGTTTAGGTAACGCTTTTCAGCGCCACTGCATCCGTTTTGGGCAACGTTCTTTCGCTCACTGCCCCCGAAGAAGGCAATGGTTTTATTTTCAAAAACATGATTGTTCCTGCCGCTCCATTTGTCAAGGACTTTCTAGCCGGCCGGGCTTAAGAGCATGAGCTCCGTGCCGTTAGGGTTCAGCAGCCTAAACTGCACAGGGCTCAAATGCCTGTGCGCCTTCTTGGGCCGCTCGTTGTTGTAGTACTCGATGAACCACTCAACTTTTTCCGTTATTGCGGCTTGCGGCACGCGCTTGGCGTTCACCCTTGACTTGCCGAAAGCGCAGTAGAGGGCTTCCGTCTTAATGATGCCATTTAGGGACTCCATCCTCGCGTTGTCATAGCAAG
>CAZDXD010000136.1:0-3880 GCA_964509415.1 uncultured Treponemataceae bacterium | reverse complement strand
ATCGCGCATTTTCCCCAATTCTTAAGCCTTTCGGCGCACATTTTGCCTTGCTCAACTCTGCTTGCCGCGCCATATAAACTAAGAAACTAAGCAACAAGGAAGCTAATTCCCCCGGCTCGCTTTCAACGAAAATTGAAGCACGCATATTGCCAATATGACTGCCATGCATATTGCTAATATGACTGTCTCTCACAAGGCCTTGTGATAGTCTCTCACAAGTGCTTGTGACTGCCTCTCACAAGTGCTTGTGACTGCCTCTCACATGTGCTTGTGATGGTCTCTCACATGTGCTTGTGATGGTCTCTCACATGTGCTTGTGATGGTCTCTCACAAGGACTTGTGATGGTCGCAATTTCCTCACAAATTAAACTGCGCTTGCGGCAGCAATTTCCCTATAGCTTTAGCCTTGATAACCTCGCAATGTCGGTGTAAAATTAAAGCCTCTTTGCAAGGAGGAAAAAATGGTAATTTTAACCCTAAACTGCGGAAGCTCTTCCGCGAAATATCAGGTGTTTGACTGGGACAACAAGGATGTGCTCGCCTCTGGCGTAGTCGAGCGGGTTACGCAGACAGGCGGGAACATTTCCCACAAGGCTAAGGGCAAGAGCGAATACGTCAAGAAGCAGGAATGCCCCGACCACACTGTCGCCGTCCAGCTGATTATCGAGACGCTCACCGACCCTGAAGTCGGCGTTATTTCCGATATGTCCGTAATCGGCGCTGTCGGGCACAGGGTTCTGCATGGCGGCAGCAAGTTCACAAAATCTGTCATCGTTACCCCTGAGGTGCTCGACACTTTCAGGGAAGTGCAGGACTTAGGTCCCCTTCACAACCCCGCCAACATTATGGGGATAGAAGCCGCGCAAAAGGTTATACCCGACGTGCCGCACTGCGCCGTGATGGACACCGCATGGCACCAGACAATGCCTGATTCGAGCTTTATGTACGCCCTTCCCTACGAGTGGTACGAAAAATACAGCGTGCGGCGGTACGGCTTTCACGGCACGAGCTTTCTTTACACGGCAAAGAGGGCGGCTGTCCTTTTGCACAAAAAGCCAGAAGACACAAACCTGATTATTGCGCATATCGGCAACGGCGCTTCAATGTGCTGCGTTAAAAACGGAGTGTGCTTTGACACTTCGATGGGGCTCACCCCGCTTGAGGGGCTTGTGATGGGCACGCGCTCAGGCGATGCCGACCCCGCTATCGCCTTCTACATTATGCGCAAAACAGGCATGGGCGTGCAGGAAATTGATACCGCGCTGAACAAGGCTTCTGGGCTTTTGGGGATTACGGGCAAGTATGCCGACCGCCGCGATGTCATTTCCGCGAGGGAAGCGGGTGACGAGAAAGCCGACCTTGCCTTCCGCGTTGAAACCTACCGCCTGCGCAAGTACATCGGCTCCTACACTGCGGCCTTAGGCAAGCTTCCCGACGCGCTTGTATTCACGGCGGGCGTTGGCGAGTTCTCTTGGGTAATCCGCGAGGAGGTTGTCAGGGGACTTGAGCACATCGGGATTAAAATTGACCCCGAAAAGAACAAGATGGCGTGCACGAGGAACGCTGAAACGTGCATCAGCACGGATAACTCGCCCGTCAAGATTTTCGTTATCCCGACTGACGAGGAGCTTGTAATGACGGAGGACGCATACGCGCTTATGAAAGGCACGTATGATGTCCACACGAACTTTACCTACACGTTCCAGTCGCCTGATTATGTAAACAAAGCGAGAGCGGAAGGCTTGAAGAAGGAGCTTGAGAAAAACCCCAAGCTCGCTTCGATTATCGCAAGGCCGTAAGCGTCCCTGATACCACTTTGTCCGCGGCATCCTTCCCGCAGAGGGCTTCTACTAAAGCCGCGGCAAACTCAAGGGAAACGCCGGGTCCTTGCGCGGTTATAAGGTTGCCGTCTTTAACCACGCGCTCTTTGCCTGGGGCTTCGCTGGGGCTTTCACAGCCGGGATAGCAAGTCCACTTTCTCCCCGAAAGAAGCCCCCATTTGGAAAGCACAAGGGCGGGAGTTGCGCAAATTGCCCCCAAAAGCCTGCCTTCTGAAAGCTGTCTTGTTACAAGCTCCTTAAGGGCAGAAGAAGCGTGGAAGTTGTTAGCGCCCTCAAGGCCTCCGGGCAAAACAATCAAGTCTGGCAGCGGCTCTGACGCGATATCTGCCAAGCAGCTGTCGCAGTGTACCTTTACCCCGTGCGAGAGGGTTGCCTCTGTACTGTCAAGCCCTATTAGCTTAACCTGCGCGCCCGCCCTGCGCAGAAAGTCCACCGGCACAATGCATTCAATTTCTTCCGAGCCGTTTGCGGCAAAAACTAAAGCTGTTTTCATTTTACCCTCCTCACCTTGAAATCAACAGCAAATATAGATATATAAGATAGCACCGATTACTTGAGAGAACAAGGAGAAAACCTTGCAGCTTCGCAATATGCATACGCACACAACTTACTGCGACGGAAAATGCCCGCCTGCGGAAATGGCGGCTACCGCGCTAAAAAAGGGCTTTGCCGCGCTTGGCTTTTCCGCGCACTTTGCGCACCCCTTTGCCGCCGAATGGCACATCGCGCCAGAGGACATTCCCGCCTACATAAGCGATGTTACAGCTCTTAAAAAAGAATACGCGGGGCGCATGGAGATTTTCTTAGGGTTTGAGGCAGAGTATGTGCGCGGCTTTCTCTACCCTGAAAGGCGGCTTTTGGCGAGCTGGAAGCCTGACTTTATCATAGGCTCGGTGCACTTTGTCCCTTCGGATTCAGCCTCCCCTGCCCCACTTCTTACTGTGGACGACACTGCGGAAAACGTGCGGCGGTGGCTTTTAGAGTGCTTTGGCGGGGACGAAAAAAGAGCCGTGCGCGCTTATTTTGCCGCAGTAAGGTCAATGGCCGCCGAATGCGACTTTGACATTATAGGGCACGCCGACCTGATTAAAAAGAGAAACAGGGAGCTTTCTTTCTTTGACGAAAACGCCGCTTGGTACAGGGAAGAGGCTGCGAAAACAGCCGAGAAAATAGCAAAAAGCGGCAAAATCGTTGAGATAAACACCGGCGGCATTGCACGCGGAGCGACAGACACTGTCTACCCTTCAGAAGAAATGCTTTACGTTCTGCACAAAAACGGCGCGCCTATAACGATTTCCAGCGACGCGCACGCGGCTGAAACGCTTGATACAGCCTTTGACGAGGCAGTCCGCGCGGCTAAGGCAGCAGGCTACAGGTCAGCGGTGTGGCTTACAGGCGAGGGCTGGAAGGAATTTCCGCTTTAGCGGTTGCGGCGCTCGTCCGCGCTCTGGCATTCAACGCACATTAGGGCGTAGGGAAGAGCCTCAAGGCGCTCGCGCGGGATTTTCTTTCCGCATTTAAGGCAAATTCCGTACTTTCCCAGCTCAATGCGGCTCAATGCGGAGTCGATAAGCCTCATGCGCTTAATGTCTTTCGCGCCAAGCGACTCAAGCATTTTTCTGTCTATATCATCGGCCGCTATATCGATAGAGTCTTTCGGGTCTACAGCTTCGGCAATCGCCTTGAACTCCTCGCTTGCAGCCGCAAGGGAATCGATAATTTCCTTTTTCATATTTATAAGAGCTTCTTTCATTTGTTCGGCAAACTCTTTTTCCATGCGCAAAACCTCTCCAGTTGACAAATATATCGAATATTCCTAAGATTATATGGACATTGCCGTTAAAAAGCAATTTATTTTTTACTTTTTTTTTTCTTTGGAGGAATCGTGGCGAAAGAGGAAGCGATTGAGGTTACAGGCATTGTAAAAGAATCACTGCCAAACACAATGTTCAGAGTGGAACTGCAAAACGGGCATCTTATTCTTGCCCATCTTTCAGGAAAGATGAGAAAGCACTATATCCGCATTGTGCCCGGAGACA
>CAZDXD010000135.1:0-3893 GCA_964509415.1 uncultured Treponemataceae bacterium | reverse complement strand
AACCCCTGTCCTGAAAGGCAGCGAGGCGGCCTCTACAGGTTTATCGGCGCGAGGCGGTTGTCGGGAGCCGGTGGCAGCGCCGCAAGCGTCGGCTCCTTATTTCAGAAAAAGTCCCCCGTGCCGTCTGAACCCGACACAGAGCAAGCCCCGATTGGCGTCGGGAGCATCTGCCGCTTCGGAGCAGCATCAGCAGAGTCCCGCGTTCCGCCGCTTAAGCGGCGAGAGCGTAACTGTCGTTGTCTTCGGCAGTTATAGTTTTTGCCCGATCAGAGGACGGACACACCTCACCTGCAGCCGGAACCCTGAACTCCCAGTCGAATCCGGGACACCCCCAGAAATTCCTAAAAGCTATTACGGAAGGATATAAGCTAAAAAAGCGGAAAAGTCAAGACAAGACGGAGTTGACAAGGTCTTGAAAATTGCTGTCAACGTCGGAGTCTCCGCCCGCGGACGCGGCTTCGGAATCAATAATGAAAATTCCGCCTCTGTTTGCGATTGAATCAAGCCCTACCGCGCCGCTTTCCGTTTCGCCTTTTGAGGGCATGAGCCCCTCAAAGCCGCCCGAAACGCGGCAGACATAGCGCCCTGAATAGCCTGCGTCAAAATCGGAAGAAGCCTGTGGCGTTTTCGTGCTGAAAGAAGCAAGAGCCTGCTCCACAGTCCGTGAAACAGCCTGCGCGATAAAGTCAGCGGAAGAAGGTGCTTCCGCGCGGCTTTCGTGGGCAGCTTTTTCCGCATTTGCCTTGCAAGGCTCGTCCGCTATCCTTTTTGCTTTTTTTCGCGCGGAGGGAGACGGTCGGCTCAAGGACGGGGACAAAAAGACAAGGAGAAAGAGAAGAAAAAGCGAGGCGGCCAAAGCCGCGAGCTTTTCCGCGCGGGAAAGCACAGGAAGCCATGCGGGCAGGGGCGGCGGAAAGACAAGCAGGGCGGCTGAAAACAAAAGCAACGCCAAGAGCGCTGAAAGAGCAATGCCCGCTAGAAGCCTGAAAAATAAACGCAACATCCCTCCAAAGTCTTGAGTTTCAAGATTATCTTTGCGGGGCGGCGCTGTCAAGATGGCAATTAAGGCGCGATTCGCTGGCAAATTCAGTTGGCGGTTCGCAGGGCGATGGAAATTTAGAATATAATAGGATAAAATATTTGCCACAAGGAGAGGAAAATGACAGCTTTGCGCGCGCAAAAAAGAGCTTTCCCCGGAATGGGCTTTTGCCTTATGTGCCTGATATTCCTTGCCTTGCCTGCTTTCACAGCAGAGGTGCAGGAAGGCTATGTGGCAATAGAGGAAAGTGATGATGGCAGCATTATTGATCTTTATCTTCCGTCTGTTGAGGAGCGAAGGCATCATTCGGGCAGCTATGTCGTAGGCTGGGTAAGGGTTAGCTTTAGCGATGAGTTCTTGGAGCAGGGACCGATGGCATATATTGTTCCGCTTATTAGCCTGCTTAATTACGGCAAGGTTGACCATGCCATGTATTTTTATGCGGCCAACAAAAGCTTTAAGCAACTCCAGCAGTTGTCATTTGCCATTTATGATGAGGATGGCAGGCAAATATATAGCGAAACCAACCCTTTTGACGGCGATAGCTGGGAAGAATGTGTTCCGAATTCAGCGGGTGAAACATTATGGCATGCACTGATGGAAGCTGCGGGGGAATAATGCTTTAGCGGCTGTAGGGCTTGAACCTACGACCTAACGGATATGAGCCGTTTGCTCTACCAGCTGAGCTAAGCCGCCAAGCTGGAGTTACGCTATCAAAGGCGTGCAAAAAAGTCAAGAGCTCAAGGTTGCTCTGCCTGCGCCCTTCGCTTGTATAAAACATAAGTTTACGCGCCCATAAATAAATATTCAGTTGACTTATGCTGAAATGCGAGTGTTAAAATATTTGCAGAACGGGCAAAGGTCTGCTCGATTATTTTGTTTTAAGACAAGGAGAATGCAAAATGGCGTTAAAAAGTCCGCTTGGCTTTGGAATGATGCGCTTACCGGTTAAAGGCGGTCCCACGGATTTTGACTATGAGGAGCTTTTCAAAATGGTGGATGCGTTCTTGGATGCCGGGTTCACATATTTTGACACAAGTTATGTATACCACGAGGAGAAATCTGAGGAAGCAACCAGAAAGGCTGTTGTAGAGCGCCATCCGAGGGATAGGTTTACTATCGCTACCAAGTTTCCCACCTTTCTTATCAAGGAAGAAGCTGAGGTTGAGCCCATATTTGAAACCCAGCTCGACCGGCTTGGCGTTGGCTTCATTGACTACTATCTTCTGCATAATATTCAGACAGTTTATTATGACGGGATAGACGGCAAGGGCGGCGTTATTAAAGCCTGCCATCTCTTTGACCATGCCGCTAAGTGGAAAGCCGACGGCAAAATCGGCCATCTTGGGTTTTCCTTTCACTCTTCTGCAGAGCTGCTTGACCGCATTTTGACGGAACACCCTGAAGTAGAGTTTGTTCAAATTCCGCTCAACTATATTGACTGGGATAGCGAGTTTGTCCAGGCGAAAAAGAGCTATGAGGTTATCCGCAAGCACGGCAAGCAACTGGTCATTATGGAGCCTGTAAAGGGCGGCGGGCTCTCTCAAGTGCCTGAAAGCGTGGCAAAAGAGCTAAAGCAAATGAATCCTGACGCCTCCATCGCATCATGGGCACTGCGCTTTGCGGGAAGCATGGAAGGGGTTATTTGCACGCTTTCGGGGATGTCCACTTTGGAGCAAGTCAAGGACAATATTAATACCGCCAAGAGCCTCATCCCCCTCACTGAAGAAGAAAAGCAAAACCTTTTCAAAATAGCAAAGATTTACAAGGACGCAGGCCCTATAGGTTCTGACCTTAGCCGCTATGAAGGCTTAACGTTGCATGGCGCGCCTGTTACGGGCATTCTAGAAGCATATAACATGTGTCAACTTCAGCCCGATCCCGGCTTTTCAGATGACAATAACTATCTGAAAAACGTTATTGCGGAAAAGGCTCACCTTGACTGCTTTGGCGAGCTGCCCCAAGAAAAGGTTGTCCTTGCGGACGGCACTGATGTTACGGAATATGTGCTTAAGGCGGAAAAATGGCTTATTGAAAACAGCTTTTAAGGCGCGGCTCTCAAAGCCTCAAATCAGCTTATTTTCGTGGGCGGCGGAGTAGAGCAGGGCGTTCCAGTACGGCTCAGTGAGGAATTTCTCGCGCATGGCGGAATCCGCGATATTGTTTGCCAAAAGCTGCACGCCTTTGAAGGCGCGGCTTAAAAACGAAAGCGACTCGGGGCTGTTTTTGCCTGAAACGCGGTCTTCAAGCTCGCAGCAAAGATAATAAAGGATATAGGCGCATGGGCTCCCTGAAGGCAAGTTGTTTTTGATGAGTGCGGCAATGCTGTCTCTAGCTGATGCAAAGTCGCCTGCATCCTTGCCGTAAAAGGCTGAACAAAAAGCGTAAAAGGCGGAATGGAAAACGCTTGCCGTGCTTGAATGCGCCCCGCGTAAATACCTGTCTTCCGCCAGCGCGAAGGAGCTTTTCCAGCTCCATTCAGCGGGAGAAGCATAAATTCCTTCCGGCGGGATGTTTTCAATTTCTTTGGGGATGCTTTGGAGTAGGGTTTCAGCCTCCCGCGGCGTTGCCCTTTCAATGGCGGTTCTGGCAATCCCTTCAAGGGCAAAGAGAGCTGCTTCGGGCGCAGCGTCATAAAGATCAGCGCGATATTCTGGTATGGGCGCTTTTTTTGTTTGGTAAACCTTTGACCTGAAAGCCCACGCCGCGCAAAGTGGCGAGGCTTTTTCAATGCCGAGTTCCGGGCACGCGGAGTCAAGCGCGGCAAATGCCTTTTCGCTGGCGCGGTAGTCTCCAAGTGCAAAGAGAATCCTTCCTTCAATAAAGCGGGAAACAAAGGTCCAGCACTTGTCAT
>CAZDXD010000134.1:0-3957 GCA_964509415.1 uncultured Treponemataceae bacterium | reverse complement strand
TAGTCAAAAATTGCGAGGCGCTTGCAGAGAGCATGACGTTTGCTTTTCTGAGCTTATTGGAACAGCTTCTAAGCACTAAAACAACCGTAATTCAATCGCATTTACGACGGTAATTCACTCTCGTTTTCGGTAAGGGAAACGCGGATTATCCTTTCGCACAGCTCGTTGTAGCTAATGCCGCAGGCGGCCGCTTCTTGCGGGAGGAGGCTTGTAGGCGTCATGCCAGGAAGCGTGTTGACTTCAAGCCACCAGAGAGCGCCGTCCTCATCAAGGATAAAATCGCTGCGGGAGTACACTTTAAGCCTAAGCGCCTTGTGCACGGCTATGGAAATGCGCTTAATGCTCTCTTCTGTTTCCGCGGGGATTTCGGCGGGGCAAATTTCCCTTGTAAAGCCCGCTTGGTACTTTTCAGCGTAGCCATAAAAGCCGCTTTTAGGGATAATCTCCACTGGGGGAAGCCCGCAAAAGACGCGTTCGCCGTCTTGGGCGGGTTCATCCTCAAGAACGGCGCAAGTAAGCTCCCTGCCGGCAACAAACGCTTCCGCCATGCACGCTGTTCCGTAGTCTCGCGCTTTCTTTATGGCAAGGCGGGCTTGGCTTCTGTCAGCTGCAACGGCAACCCCAATGCTTGAGCCGCACCCGCAGGGCTTTATAACGCAAGGAAAGCCTATTTCTTCCGCCGCAAGCCGTACCGCCTCTTTCAAAGGCTTATCTGCCGAAATATAGACAAAGGGCGGGGTTTTAATCCCCTCGAACGCGGCAAGCGTTTTAGCTATTGACTTGTCCATTGCAAGCGCGCACCCCGTGCTTGATGAGCCTGTGTATTTTACGCCGCATGTTTCAAGGATAGCTTGAAAAGTGCCGTTTTCGCCAATGCCGCCGTGAAGCGCGACAAAGACAAGACCAGCGCTTTTGCAAAGAGGCACGAATCCCTCGCCTATCTCTTCCCGCCTTCCGCCATTCGCGCGGATAATCGCTTTAATGTCGGGCTCTTTTTCAGGCACGGGAAAAGAAAAGCGCTTATCCTGCTCTTTTGAGGCGTAAATGCCCTTAAAGCCGTTTGCCGCCTCGCCAGCGGGCGCATCCGCATATATGTCAACGAGCGCGACTTCGTGTCCATTTTCTATCAGGGTGTTTGCAATCATTGCGCCCGAGCACATCGAAACATCGCGCTCAGGGCTCAATCCCCCAGCGGCAACAAGTATTTTCATAGGTTTCTTTCTCCCTGTTTCTTCATTATCATCATATAGAAAAAGCGCTCTACATTTTGAACTCTTCGCCAAGATAAATTTTGCGGGCAACCGCCGAATTGAGTATTTTCTCCTGCGGGCCTTCCTCGACAATTTCCCCAAGATTGATAATGCACGCCCTGTCGGTTATTTCGAGCGTGTCGCGCACATTGTGGTCGGTGATGAGAATGCCGATGTTCTGCGCGGCAAGGCGGCGCACAATCTGCTTTATGTCATGCACGGCGATTGGGTCTATGCCAGCGAAAGGCTCATCCAAAAGGAGGAAAAGCGGGTCGGAGGCAAGCGAGCGCGCAATCTCCGTGCGCCGCCTCTCGCCGCCCGAAAGCGTGTAAGCCTGCTGCTTTGCTACATGAGAGACGCCAAACTCCTCTATAAGCTGCTCAAGCCGCTCACTTTTTTGCGCCGCGCTAAGGTGCTTGCGGGTTTCTAGCACCGACATGATGTTCTCTTCTACCGTCATCTTTCTAAAAACAGACGCCTCCTGCGGAAGATACGAAATGCCCGCCCGCGCCCTCTTGTACATAGGGAGGCGCGCGACCGACGCGCCGTCAAGGAGAATGTCGCCTGAGTTCGGCTTCAAAAAGCCTACAACCATGTAAAAGGTGGTGGTCTTGCCCGCGCCGTTGGGCCCTAAAAGCCCGACAATTTCGCCGGAGGAAAGGGAAAACGAAACGTCCTTTACAGCGTGCTTTTTGCGGAAAAACTTGTTCACGTGCTCTACCGCAAGCACGCTGCGCTTTTCTGCCCTGCCTGCCGCGGCGCGCTTTGCGCTTTCAGAAACTGCGTCCATTTGGCTTAATTGCTTTCTTCATTGTCTTTCATGGTGCCGCTTACCGCGCCGTCCATCGTTATCTTTTCGGTGTCAAGGTTTACAAAAATGCGGTTCGCCTTGAACTCATTGCCCTCGTTTATAACTAGAGGCGCGCCCGAAAGCTCTAGGTAAGAGTCGTTGCGCCTGTAAACCGCAAAGGCGGAAGTGCAGCGCATGTCGTTCTTTGTAAGGATTACGCCGATTTGCATAAAAATCGTTTCGGTGTTCCTGTCGTAAGAAAGCATGCCCGCTGAAATTTCCACATCGTTTTCGGTGTCCGAAAACTGAACCGAGCCGCGAAACTCCGATATTTCCTTTTCCCTGTCGTGGCTCATTGAAGCCGCCGAAAAGGAAAAGCCCCTTTCGGTGTCCTCTCCCGTAACCCCGCCTGTCGCGCTTACAAAGCGGTAGTCGTCCCCTGAAAGCTCCATTGAATCGCTATTTATGGAAAGCGAGCCAATCAAGACATTCGCGCCGCCTTGAAGGATAGCAGAAGCGTTTTTCTTGCCCGACGTGCCGCTCATGGAAGCGGCAGAAAAGGTGATGTCTTCCGCGCTCAAATTCCGCGCCTGCGGCAAAAAAAGCAGGGAGCAAATGGCGGCGGCAAAAAAGGCTTTTTTCGTCATTCGTTCAAGGCCTCCCCGTCCGCTTCGCCCGCGCTTTCGCCTTCGTCTTTAGGAATGAGCATTCCGCTGATTTTCCCTGCAAACGAGTAGCTCCTGTCTTGCGTATTTGCGGAAAAGCCCGTGCCAGAGGCTGATATGCTTTCGCCTGCAATTTCTACCGCGCTTTCAGCGGGCGCGGAAATAAAATAGATGCGCTTTTCCCAGCGGAGGTCCTCACCGCGTATGGCAAGGTCATCCTCGCCGATGTAAAAGGTAACGTTCCCTCCAAGCGTGTAGATTTCGTTTTGCTCGTCCAAAAGCATAATCCCCGCTGACGCGGAATTTTCTTCTGTGCCATCGTCAGAAAACTCCGCAAAGCGCACGTTTTCCGCCGCCCAGATTTTTTCGGAAATGTACACCTCCATTGTGGCGGCTTCGATTTCCATTGTCTTCTTGCCGTCGGAATAGCGCTGCGCGATTGCGCCCGAAAAAACCATGTCTGGCGTTTTGCCGCCTTCCGCGTCCGAGTAGTTGAACGAGCAGGACAAAAAAGCCGCCGCTGCCGCCAAGCAGATGGCAACGCATTTCACGGAATAGACTATATATGCATTGTAGGATTTAGTCAAAATGAATTCAGGCAATAAATAAAAAAGCTATTGACATTTTTTTTTGAAAGCAGTAAAAGTAATCCATCGGCAATGAGGTCGCGGATACCGCTTATCTGCCAGCCCTGCCTATCGGCAGGCAGGCGACGGATAAGCGGGCAGTCTGCGGCTTTTTTTTCGCCCGCAGGCAGGGCAAGGAAGCCCTGAGCATTTGTTTTTTTGGATTTTCGGCAAAGGCGTCGGATATTTTTTCCGGTGTCTTTGCCTTTTTTTTGGAGGTGTTCCTATGAGTAAAGATGTAACTGAAATCTTCGGCGAGATGGTGTTCGGCGAATCCGTCATGAGAGCGCGCTTGCCGAAGGAGACATTCAAGCAGCTGATGAAGACAATTCACGGCGGCGAAAAGCTCGATTCGGCTGTCGCCAATGTTGTAGCCAACGCGATGAAGGACTGGGCGCTTGAAAAGGGCGCTACGCACTTTACGCACTGGTTTCAGCCACAAACAGGGGTCACGGCGGAAAAGCACGACAGCTTTATATCGCCCGCGGACGGCGGCAAGGTGATTATGGAGTTCTCAGGCAAGGAGCTAGTGCAGGGTGAGCCCGATGCATCGTCCTTCCCATCCGGCGGTCTTCGCGCGACATTTGAGGCGCGCGGCTACACGGCATGGGACCCGACATCTTACG
>CAZDXD010000133.1:0-4003 GCA_964509415.1 uncultured Treponemataceae bacterium | reverse complement strand
GGAGGATTTTCTGCATAACCTCCTCGCGCGCCTGCGGGTTTAGAAAGTCAATCTGTGCGGTGTCGTTCCAAGGCATCCCCGTGCCGTCGTTCCCGTGGTATATGTAGCGGGTGTCGCCCGTCGCGTTGTCAACGCGCTTAAAGACTACCGCGCAGTCGCTCTTGCTGTAATAGTGGTTTTCTAGGTAAATGCCCACGCGCCCGTCGTGCGAAAGGTTTTCGCCGTTAAAGTCATACGTGGGGAAGGGGCAGTCGCGCGTTTGCACAAAGAGGTCAGGGCGCTCCACCACCCAGCGCGAGTCCATGCCCGTGTGGTTTGGCACCATGTCGGAGGCTAGGCGAATGCCCCTCTGCCAGGCGCGGCGGCGCAGGTTGTCTAGAGCGTCCCAGCCGCCTAGCTCGCCCGCAATGTCGTAGTCGTCAAGGCTGTATGCGCTTGCAGCCGCTTCCGGGTTGCCGCATATTTGCTTTATGCGCGCGCTTGCGGGCGACCTCTCCCAAAGGCCTATAAGCCAAAGCCCCGTAAAGCCCGCGTCGCGCAAGAAGTCAAGCTCCTCGTCGGGGATTTGGTCAAGGCGCGTTATTGCCCGCCCGTATTTCTTTGAAAGCTGGTCAAGCCACACGAGCGTGCACTTCGCCATAAGCACCACGTTGGGCATCCACTCCTGGTCGGGGCTGTAGCGCTCATACTCCTTGCTGATGTCGCCAAAGTCGTAAGGGTCCATTTCGGGGTTGCCGCCGCCAATTCCGCCCTGCCAGCCCGGCTTGTTTTCTTCGGCAAGCGCGTCCATCCCTGCAAGAAGGCGTGCGAGCCAGTCGCCCAAAAGGTACATCCAGTTGACGCGGATATACTCAAGCTGCCCTCGCAGGTCATTAGGCGAATACTCCACAGGCGCCTTCAGCATGGAGACAAGATCTTTCCCCTCAGGGCCAAAGGGCGGGTTCTCCGCAGACCACTTGCGCAACACATCCCAGCACTGCGCGTAGCCGTCATGCTCTTTTAGCTTTTTGTCGTTGAACATCGCAAAGAAGGGCTCAAAGGCCGGGTTCTCGTTTGCAAGGCGGAGGA
Source organism: uncultured Treponemataceae bacterium (assembly GCA_964509415.1). Classification (GTDB taxonomy): domain Bacteria; phylum Spirochaetota; class Spirochaetia; order Treponematales; family Treponemataceae; genus Avitreponema. Next base: position 2,935 of record CAZDXD010000133.1, on the reverse strand, counting down.
GCATAAGCTCTTCAAGCGCGATTATCTTGTTCGGCACGCCCGACTCCGCGTCATTTTCTAAAAGCCACTCGTCGGCGCTTTTTCTTCCTTTGTATACGTCAGCGGGCGGAAATTCTTGCGTAAAGGCAAGCAAAAGGCTTTCAGCCCTTTCCTCACCAAGCTCCGCGCAAACCTCCTCCCACGCTAAGCGGAAAAAGTCAGGGTTAGCGTCGCGGCGGTAAAGGCGGCACACGTAATGGAAGATTTCGTCAATCAGCCCCATCGCGTTGAGCGCCCCCGCCTTCAGGTACGCGCTAGGCGGCGCGCCCGCGGGCAACGTTTCGTTGTATTTTGCGGCAAAAAGGCGGGCTTCCCTCATGCCGGCAAGGATTACGTTGCCGCTTGAAGCGAAAAGCGATGAATCAAAGGCGCAGCGGCGGCGGCATTCAAGGGATATGTGAAACTCATGAAACTGCAAGTCGAGCTCACCCGCGCCCGTGCAAAAAGAAAAATCATACCCGCTTTTCTCCATAAATCCGCCCACCTTATTCTCCTCTTTGGCAGTTGCCTTATTGCGCATTCCCCGCGTTAAGCCTTTTTTCTGCAATGGCGCGGATTGCCGCAATTAGCTTTTTATTCTTCTTTAACTCCTCAGAAGAAATCGGCAGCCTGTATGTCCAATTGAACTCGGAAACCGTGCCCGGCACGTTTATGCGCTCATCGTCAGGATTGCTCGCGCAAAGAACATCGTCAAGGTCGAGCCAGTCCTGAATCGGCAAAATAAAAAGCTGTGATGATGTTTCCGCAAGAAACGAAATAACCTTAGCCGCAGTCTCGGCTGTGTAATGCTCCGCGTCAAGCGCAGGCTCGCTTTCATCGGGGAAGAAGGTTTTGCAGAACGCCTCGCCGCCTTCTTCCTTTTCCCACCACGCGCGGAAAATAGAAGAATCGTGCACCGATGTTGTCGCCACCGACTTTGCAGGATAGGCGTGAATGTCCTTTAAGGGCTCATCGCTTTTATCCCACTCGCGCTCCCAGCGGATTACCTTTAAGCGATAAATTGAAAGCTCGCTTAAAACCTCTGGCAGGCAGGCGGGAACATCGCCCAAGTCTTCCGCGCAAGGCACCATGTCGGTGGCAGACACTATAATTGAAAGAAGCTTTTCAGCCTGCGCTTTCCACAGCTCAAGCTCCTTTTCCTGCTTTTCTTCAAATAGCTTTTCAAGAGCGTCCTTTTCTTCTGTAGAAAGTGTGCCCCACGCACTAGCGTCTCGGTACGAGCGCGCGGGAGCGTACTCTGGGCGCCCATCGCTATCCCTTCCGCAAACTACAAGAATGCGGTCGCGCCACTTTCGGCAAAGAGCGTCCTTTACGGGGTCTGAAATATCGGCACGGGCAAGGCATGAGTCATGGGCAACCGAAGGCTTAAAAAGCCACAGCTCCTCATCGCCAATCCTGTCCATCACCTTGTGCAGCTGCCCGTGCGTGCCAAGATAGTCGCGGTTGTTCACGGCTTCAATGTCGCGCGTAGGCACGTGCGGCTCTGAAATCCATCGCAGGCGCTCTCCCGTAAAGCCGTTAAGAGAAAGCTCAACGGTGCTAATCCCCTCGCAGGGCACAGGCCAGCCCAGAGCGCCCGTCATCTCGCCGTCGGGCACCGACCAAATTCTAAAAAAGCCCAAAATGTGGTCAATGCGGAATGCATCATAGTACTTCGCGGCGGTTTCAAGGCGGCTTTTCCACCACTCAAAGCCTGAATGCTCAAGGTTGTCCCAGTTGTAAATCGGAAAGCCCCAATTCTGCCCCGTCGGATTGGAGCCGTCAGGCGGACTCCCCGCGCGAAGGTCAGAGCGGAAGAACTCCGGGTTTGCCCAAATGTCGCAGGAATCCTCATTCATCATGATGGGAATGTCGCCTTTAAGCGCAATGTTCTTTTTGCGGCAGTATTCAGCGGCCTTTTGGAACTGCTGGTCCAAGCGCATTTGAAGCCAAGCGTAAAAGAGCTGCCCCGACCCGTGCGCAGGGTTCTCCCAGCGCGCCTTAATTTCCGCGTGTGTCGGCGTGCGCATTTTATCCCAGGCCTTCCAAGAAGCCTCAAAGTTGTAGTACTTTAGGTTCATGAACACGGCGTACTCAATAACCCAAGGGTTTGCCGCAATCCACTTCGCAAGCTCGCCCGAATCCGCTGACTTTTTGATTTCGCGCTCGCTTTCATCAAAAATCTTCCTTAATAGGGCGAGCTTGTCTGCACGCGCCTCACGGTAATTAAAGCGCCGCATCTCCTCGTGCTTCGCGCGGAGGGCGGTTATCTCGGAAGAGAACTTCTTCGCCTCCGGCAAGTCTTGCAGCCGCACATAAAGGGGGTGAAGAGCGAAAGCAGAGAGCGCGCTGTACGGCGAGCTTTCGGCGCCTGTGTCGTTTACCGGCAAAAGCTGAATCAAGTTGAGCCCGGTGCTTTCGCAAAAGTCAGCAAATGGAATAAGGTCGGCAAACTCGCCCGCCGAACAGCTTTCTTTTGAGCGCAGCGCCGAAACCGGCACCACAACACCTGTAACCGTCGCATTAAAAACAGAAGAACGCATGACCTTACCTCCTTAACGCAGTTGTTAGACTAGTTTACACTAGGATTTCGGAAAATGCCAGCAAAACAGCATTTGTTAAGCAATTCAGCCTGAATTACAGCCGTAAATGCGATTGAATTTCGGCCGGTTTAGTTTGCTAGTTTTTTAGTGGATTAGTGTCTTAGCTATCTAGTAGATAATTCTGTAAATAAAAATCCCAGTACGATAACGTAAAATATCTTTCGCAAATTCGAGTGTACGAAAAAAGACACGGTAGTGAAGCCTCTGTTAGAATAGAAATGGAAACAAATCTAATAGGAGGAAACACACCGTGTCAGAAAGCATTGTACAAGTAAACGAAGAGGCTATCAAGAAGGATTTGAAGGTTCTTGTGC
>CAZDXD010000132.1:0-4011 GCA_964509415.1 uncultured Treponemataceae bacterium | reverse complement strand
ACAAGAGCGGAAAGCGCGAGCAGCCTTGATTCTGTCTTTTCATCGCTTGAAGCCTCTGTGCCCGTTGCGGCTCAAGGGCAGGCAAAAACCGTTTTGCATTCCCTCTCCTACCAGTGCGCGCTTGCCTCCGTGTTGCTTTTTTTGGCGGCGTGGCTTTTTAGGCTTTTATTTATGGGAGGCAGCGCGGGCCTATGATTTTTGAACATCCGCGCGTTCTCTTTTTGCTCCCCGCGGTTATCCCGGCGTTTTTGGTTTTCAAGGTTAATCTGAAACGGTATTTTCATGATTCCGTTTCTGTTTTCTGCAAGAGCGAAGCCGAAAAAAGAGCTTTCATGCGGAAAATGAATGCGCGTGCATGTTTTTTTGCGCTTGCATGGTGCCTCGCCGTAATTGGAGCCGCCGGTCCCTTTATTGGAATGAAAAGCGAAACTGTGCGTAAAAGCGGAAGCGAAGTGATTTTTGCGATTGACATTTCAAGGAGCATGCTCGTTTCCGATATTTTGCCTTCGCGCCTTGACTACGCGGCAGCCTGCGCTAAAAGCGTCGCGGCGGGGCTTTCAGGCATTCCCTGCGGCGTTGTTTTAATCAAGGGCGCGGGTGTTTCCGCCGTCCCGCTCACCCTTGACTACTCTTCCGTGTTTGCCCTGCTTGATTCCCTGTCGCCCAATCTTTTAACATCGGCGGGGACTGACATTGCGAAAGGCATTGAGGCGGCCGCCGCCTCTTTTTCTAAAGACAGGGATTGCGCTAAATTCCTCATTCTCTTTACAGACGGCGGCGAGGAGTCTTCCGCGCTTTCAGTGGCAGCTTCAAGACTGCGGGAAGAGAGCATTTCGCTTATCGCGGTGGGAACGGCTACAAAAGAGGGCGGGGAAATTGATATGTATCCGGGAAATGCCGCAGAGGGAAGGGTGAACACTGCTCTGAACGAAGCTGCTCTTAGGAGAGCGGCAACTTCCGCGGCGGGAGCTTCGTTTTTCATTAACGCTTCGGAAAGCGGTGTTTCAGAGACTGCGGAAAGGATTCTTTTAGCTCTTCCAGACGGAAGCGCGGACGGTTTTGTGCTTGCGGCGGGCGCGTATCCCGTAAACAGGCGTGATGCGTTCTTTGTGCTGGCGCTTCTTTTCTTTTCCGCAGGAATCGCCGCAGGCCAGTATTATAGGAAAAAAGATGCATAAACGTTGCATTCGCGCGGGATTTTCTGCGGTTATTGTCATCACTGCGGCGCTTTTTCTGTCTTCCTGCACGGAGCAAATTTCAGGTCGGGCGGGAATCCTTGGCGGGACAATAGCTTGGCATAATCAAGACTGGGACAAGGCTGTGCTTTCCTTTTTGCCCCTGTCCAGCTCTCCTGACAAAACCATTTCTGATTTTGCTGACTACGGGCTTGCGCTTTCTTACATTGAACAGAATGAGCTTAAAGCCGCGGAAGGTCGCCTTTCAGTCATTGACAACACCTCTTCCGAAAGGCTCCGCTCTGCCGTGTGGTATGAAAAGGGAATATGCGAGTATTTGTCGGGGAATTACAGCGAAGCGGCTGCCTGCTTCCGCCGCTCGCTAGAAATTGAGCCTAGCCGCGTTGACGCGAAAATTAACCTAGAGCTTTCCCTCTTGCAGGCGGAAAGCGCGGAGGCGAACGCGGGCGTGTTTTCGCCTTTACAGGTTTCAGCGGCGGAAAACAGGGAGTCGGCAGCTGAAAACGCGGTTTATTCTTTAATTGAGCGCAAGGAAATTGAACAATGGAGAAAATCGGCAGAAACAGTCAGGGAAATGCCCGTACCGGACTATTAAACGCGGCGGCACTGCGGCTAAAGACTTTTTCTGCGGGCTGCTTTTTACTTTTTTGCGCTTTTGCGCCCTTTGCCGCTGAAACGGAAATGATTATGTCAGAGCCGCCCTTTGTTTCAGGCGAGGCTTTTACCGTCTCTTTTGTCTTCTACGGCACATCTCCCGATGCGGTTTTCTGGGAAGGCGAGGGCGACACCGCCGCTGATTATGGCTATATAGAAGAAACCTTCCCACCTTCCTTTTCGATTGAAACGGTGAGAAAAAGCTCCGCCGCCTTGCCTCAGCAAGGCGTGTTTGCCTCTAGCGGAAGCCGCGCCGCTGTCATTGCAATAGAGATAATCCCAGAAGAAGCGGGCGAGTTTGACATAGGCCCGTTTTTGTTCAGGGCGGGAAGCGAGAGGGTAACTTTCGCGCCCGTGCATATTTCCGTTGTGGACTCCGCATTCCAAGCGGGCGGCCAGTCCAGCGGGGACTTAAGGCTTTTCTGGCTTGTGCAGAAAAGGCAAGGCGGCGGCTTTGTCGCGCCTTCGGAGGCTTTAAGCCTTGAAGCGGGGCAGGGGGCTTTGATTATCCTGATGGCGCCGCTGCACGTTGAAGGAAGCATAAGTTGCCCCGCGCCTGAAAACGCCCTTCTTGAGACTGCAAGCCTTGCTTCGCTTGGGCTTGATTCGCTCCTGCCAGTCTCCGATGAGGGCGGATATAGCCCCGCCGCCGCGTATATCTGGACGCCCCTTTTTTCCGGCAGGCAGAGCCTTCCGCGCGCGCTTTTTTCCCCCGCAGGCGGCGGCGCGGCATCTTTTTCTGAAGACGCGGAAGCTGACATCGCCGCGCCGCAGATTTCGCAAAGCCTGCCGCCAGAGCAGGGCTTCCCCACGGTTGTTTTGCCGTCCGAGCCGCCTTCGATTTTGCCGCAAAAAAAGCCGGAAAAGCCCGCCGCATTTTCCATGCTCGCTACGGATTCCCGCTTTGAAGCAAGCCTTGCGGAGAAGGCTTCAAGCCTCTGGGACGAAGGGCAGCATGCGCGGGCAGCCGTTATTCTCCGTTCAGCTGAAAACGCCTTTCCTTTTAGGCAGAGAATCGCCGAAATGCGTTCCGCCGCTGACAACGCGCTTGGCGTGGAAGGCAAATCGGTCGGCACGTTGGAGCGGTGCCTCTTTTTCGCCCCCTTTGTGTTGATTTTGCTAGTTCTTGTTCTCTTTGCGGTTCTTTTTATCTCTTGGGCTGTGGCAAGCAAAAAAGGCGGAAGGCGCGATCCGTCTTTTGGCGGCAAAAAGCTCATCATTGCCTGTGCTGCTTTTGCGGCTCTTGCGGCAGGCGGCGCTCTTTATACTTCCCTTTCAGGCGGCATGGAAGAGGCAGCAGCCGTATCAGGAGGCTTTCTTCGCCGTGTTCCTGATACCGAGGCAGCCGCCGTTGCCGCAGTGAAACCCGGTACTCCGCTTAAAATTGAAAGCCGCACACCATCGTGGTTTTATGTAAAAACCCTTTCTGGTGAATCTGGCTGGTATCCTTCTTCCGAAATTATTGTTTATACAACCGGAGACTTGCATGAATTTCGGTGATATTCTTGAACAATGGGAAAAAGAAGGCGGGCACGTTGCGGTAAATTCAGGCAACGGCGTTCCCGTTAAATCAAAATCCGCAGGCGCAAATAAAAGCGCAGCGGAAAACGGCATCAAGATAAACCCTATGGATGCGTGGCTTAACCGCTACGGCGTTCAGGACAAGGACGCAGCTCCTGAAGCTCTTTCCCGCGCTGATAAAATCCGTATGCAGGCAAAAGAGCGCCGCAGGCTAAAAGAAATGGCGCCGGAAGCCGAGCTTGATCTTCACGGCCTTCTCTCAAACGAAGCTGAACACGCTCTTGACGCATTTTTTGCTGAATGCAGCCGAAAGGGCTTGCGGAAAGTTTTGATTATACACGGCAAGGGTATTCACTCTGAAGACCAACCTGTGCTATCTTCTATTGTAAAGTCTTATGTTGAGCGCAGTCCCCTCGCCGGCGAGCACGGAGCGGCGGCGCAGAAAGATGGCGGGCGCGGCGCGATGTGGGTGATTCTGAAAAAGGCCTGACAGAAGAGGTTTGAGTGACCAGCGATTATTACGATATTCTCGGCGTTTCAAGGGACGCTGACGAAGAAGAAATAAAAAAAGCATACAGAAAAAAAGCATTCCAGTATCATCCCGACAGGAATCAGGGAAACCGCGAAGCCGAAGAAATGT
>CAZDXD010000131.1:0-4021 GCA_964509415.1 uncultured Treponemataceae bacterium | reverse complement strand
CCCGTCTTTAAAGATTGAGAATCTTTTGTCCTAACCGATAGACGAAGGGACCTGAAGGCTTTACCGCGCGGAACTTCCCCAGGGAGGATTCGAACCCCCACAAGCAGAACCAGAATCTGCGGTGCTACCATTACACAACCGGGGAAAGAACAAAATAGAGCCTAGCATGGATCAGCTTTTTATGTCAACGGGAGCAAGACGCTCTTGCGCTTTGTATTTCCACTTTCCGCGCAAGAAATGCACCCATGCGAGAATGCAACCTGTGCCCCAGCCGAAAAGCATATTCCACCATATTATGCGGTAGCTTATAGCAGGGATTTCCTTGAGCGCGTAAGTAACAATCACGCGGACTACAAGGACAAGCGTGGCCGTGATTGTAGAATAGAAAGCATCGTTCGCTCCCTGGAATAACCCAAAAAGCGGAAAATAGCCCGCAAAGATAACAAGGCAGACACAGGCACAACGTACATGCGCAGTGCAATAGGCAACCGCTTCCGTGCGCAGGCCGAATACTTTTACAATCTGTTCCGCAAAGACATAGATAATTAACGAGATCGACAAACAGATAATTTCAGACATAATTATCGTCTGTTTTGCGCCCTTTATTACCCTGTCTATGCGCCCCGCGCCTACGTTTTGCCCCGTGTACGAAGCCTGCGTTGTCATAAGCGCGTAGGCGGGAAGCGTCATGTACAAATCCGTTTTCTGCGCTACGGAAAAAGAAGCTGTCATAGCTTCTCCGAAGCTGTTTACGGCGCGCTGGATAAAAACAAAGCCGCCGGAAACAATCAGCTGCTGAAGCGCCATTGGAAGCCCCCTGCGCAAAGTAAGCATTGCAAGGCGCGGCTCAAAGGTAAACTCCCTTATTTTCCAGCGAAATGCAGGATACTTTTTCATCATGTAAATAATGGCCGCAACGAAAGAAGCAATCTGCGCAATATCCGTAGCGATAGCCGCCCCTGCGACTCCCATCTGAAAGGTATAGACAAACAAGATATCGAGAACAATATTAAGCACGCTTGCAATCAAAAGAAAATATAGCGTTGCCGCGCTGTCGCCCACCCCGCGCAGGATAGCGGCGATTATGTTATAGCCAAACTGAAAGAAAAACCCGCAAGCGTAAATCCTGAAATATGTGTTCGACATGTCAAGGAGGCTTTCAGGAGTAGCAAGAAGATAGCGCAGGGCAAAGCGGCTTATGCACAGACCAACCACCGTTGAAATTACGCCCATGCCAAGCAACACAAGAAAAGAGGTGGAAGCCTGCCTTCGCATTTCGCTTTTCCTTCCCGCACCGAAAAGCTGCGCGATTATTACGCCTGCCCCGGCAGAAAAGCCATTTGCCAAGGCAAGAAAAATCATTGTAAGCACTCCGCAAGCACCGACAGCTGCCAAAGGCGCTTCGCCCGAAAAATTGCCTACGATAATTGTGTCCGCTGTGTTGTAAAGCTGCTGAAGCAATAACCCCATAAACACGGGGAAGGAAAAAGACAAAATGCTTTTCCACGGCGCTCCTGTTGTAAGTGATTTTTCCATAAGGTTGCGGTTTATACTCCCTTCATTTGTAAATATACAGCCAGTATACACCCATACAAGCGTTTTGCAAAGTTTGCGCGAGGCAAAAAGTTTTTTTAGGACTTGGCCAAGAGAGCTTAAGCACCCTGAATTAAAAGTAGTCTTTATTCTCCCGATAATGTATAATAAACTCGCTTATGAATATTCTGCACTGTAGGCGCCCTTTGCGCCTTTTCTTTGCCTTTGCGCTTTTTTTTCTCTATGCGCAAAGCTTTTTTGCGCAAACGCTTTCCCTTACAGAATTTGAGCTTGAGCTAAAAGGGCGTGAAGACGGGGACAGCTCTTTGGGGCTTGCGGGAACGCTTAAAGCGGGAGCCGCCGCCTCGTTTGGAAGCCATTTTAACCTTTCAGCGGGGGCTGAAATATCCTCAAGCGACATTCGCTCGCTTTTCGCCATAAACGAAGAAAGCCGCACAAGCGCGAGTATTAAAATCACGGCGATTGCGATGGAGTTTCCCTTTTCCGCTGGCTGGTCTTTCACGCCCGCCGTTTTCCTAGGGGAATACACTGACGTTGCCTCGGGCGCGCTTCTTTCAAAAGCGCTTAAAGTCAAAATGCGCCCCCCTGAGTTCTTGCGCTACGGCGCGCTTTCCGTCTTTTCAACTGAAACGAACACGCAAGGGCTGGGCGGGGGCTTTGCATGGAGCGCAAAAAAGCACCCTGTTGCAGTCGCGGCTTACGGCACATGGAACGGGGAGACGGAAACTGCGGGCTTTAACGCTTACGTCCAAGCCGCCGGTACACTGAGCGGCCTTTCCTGGAATATTTTCGCGGTTTTCGGGCGCGGCGAAGAAGATAATGCAGCAAGCCTTAGAGCCGATGATTTTTACATGTCGGGCGGCTTTTCCGCGAGCGTTGAAGGGGAAGGCAACCTTTCGCTTTATATGCAGGCGAAGGTTCTTCCCTTTAGACTCGGCTCGTCAAACTACTTTACAGAGAACATAGAAAACAGGCTGCACCTTTTCTTTGAGCCGCGCTACAGGGGGCGTTTTTTTGCGGCATCAGCGGCGTTTTTTCTTTCTCCCGTCATGCAGGAGAAAGACATTCCCTTCCTTGACCTTGAAGAGGGCGTTCTCTACGCGGGAACAAATATCATGCTTGAGGTAGGCGGTCTTGCTTCCGGCGGAAAGAGCTTTGGCTTTAATGTTGCCTTGTTCGCGGACGCGAACAGCGTTACCGCTGACTGGGGGGATATTTTAAGGATTTGCGTAAGCCCGTTTTTCAAAATTGAAGGCGATGTTTTTACCTTTACGGCAAGCGCATTCCTTAACATGAGCAAAATCTCTTCGCCGCTTTCCGCAGGTGAAATCAACCTTCATATAGAGGCAGCATTATGACAAAAAGCGGTAAAACCCTGTCCGCCGCGTGCGCCATTGCGCTTTTATTTTTTGCGCCGGCAAAAACGGGGGCAATCGAGTTGTTAATTGCTGGCGGCGCAGGGAACGCGGGCTTTACATCTGCGAGCGGGCTTCCGCAAGATGTTTCCCCCGCCTTTACCTTTGGCGTAAGCGGGGAAATGCGCGAAGGCCTTTCTGCAGGCTTTGAAATAGAGCAGGATGCGGTTTTTGGCCGCAAAATAGCCGCCGCCCTTTCTTATGACGCGGGGTTTATCGCGCTTGAAATGGGGCCTGTCTTTGGCTTTCTTAACGGGACGGACGGCAACAGCATAAAAAACGGCCTTTTGCAGCCAGGCTTGCGGCTTGGCGTTTCGCTTTTCTTTCTTGACAGAATCATGCTTGAAGCGTCCTCTGACTTTTGCATTCAGGCGGGGCAGGAGGCGGACGGCATTTTATACCCAGCCCAAAGCCGGGTGGCTCTTGGAGCCGCCTTCCCCGCGATTGTTCTTTCGCTAGAAATAAACCAAAAGAGGGCTACAATTTCTGGAAGCAGCGGCTATTCCCAAACAAGAACGGACTACGGACTTTACACGCGCATGTTCGGCAAAAACTCACCTTTCAGGATGAGCGTGAATTTTATTTACAGGACGCTTGACTTTGCCCGCGAAAGCACACAGATGGATATATCGAACAAATCCCTTGTTATCGGCGGCGGCGTGGAACTCCGCGTCAAGATGGTCGATATTTTCCTTAACGGCGAGGGGAGCGTCTACACGTTTGAGGACAGCGGGAGCAACCCCTTCCTTTTTAACGTCATGGCAGGCATGAAGATAAGAACAAGGTAATTCAGAGTTTAGAGCTAAGATTTTAGGGAAGAGCAAGCAGAGTTTTCATATGCAGAAAGCTACCTGCTCTCCCACATGCGGTTAAGTTCTAAGCTCTGGATCCCCCCAGCCAATGATACTGTCAATAATCTTTCGCAATTTTTTTGTAAGCCTCATTAGAACAAAACTCAAAGCTCTTGTTGTGTCTCCTCTGTGACCATGTTTAGGCACTCCATGCGCGATTCGCTAGAAGCTGCCCAGCGAGCCGACGGCGCGATAGCGACG
>CAZDXD010000130.1:0-4046 GCA_964509415.1 uncultured Treponemataceae bacterium | reverse complement strand
ACATACATACATACATACATACATACATACATACATACATACATACATACATACCCAGCTTATCTTCTAAACACTGCAATGTAGCAGCAAACGCTTTTACATTTAATTCCCTAAAAGCAAAAATTAAAGGCAACGAGGCTTTTGCGCCCGTTGCCTTTTTTTATACCTGCCCTTGTGGGCGGGAAATCTAAAAGGTGCCTCAAAGGGTTTTGAGGCAAAAGGAGTTTTTTATGAAGAAGAAAGCAATTGTTGCAGCACTGTTGCTTTTCGTTGTTGGGTTCGGCGCGTTTGCCGAAATGGGAATGTACCTTAAGGGTGCGCTTGGCTACGGCTACAGGTCAACAGAGTGGGATCATACTCAAACCATCTCGACCTCCTATGGAGGCTCCACCTCTCAAATCATGACTTATGACATGGCGGCAAATCTCTTTGAAATAATCCCCACGTTTGGTATTGAGCCTTGGCAAGGAAACAGCAATGCCTTTTTACGCGGTCTTTCGTTTGAGTTTTCTGTAGACGTAGGCTTTGGAAAGGCTGCACTCGAGTATAATGGAGTAGGCTCAGGGGGTGATGAAACAGCTATTGTAATAAGCCCCAGAGTTATGGCTGTCTACACATACCGTGCAAAAATGTTTGCTCCCTACTTTGGTGTAGGTGTTTCTGTGCCAATTGCAATTGTTTCTGCATTTGATGATCGCCCTTACACCTACTCGCAGGAAGGTGTCGGCTATACTTATAACTACGAGATGGAATCCTTTAAGGTGGGCTTTAACGCCAATCTTATGGCAGGCATTGGCTTTCAGATTACAGAGAGCATTATGCCTGTCATCGAAGTTGACCTTGGCTTTGGCACAGGTATGAGGTTTGACGGCCGCGTAGGCGTTGTGTATAGGCTTGGCATATAGGTTCCAGCCAACAGTCTACAGCTATCAGCTGTAGGCAAGCCAGCAAGCCTGTCGGTTTGCTGGTAGGGCAAGCAGGGTTTACAAAGCGCAAGCGGCGCATCTCTGCTTGCCCGCCCCAACGGCTTAGCTCTTTTAACTTAATTCTTGGCTCTAAATTTCCCCCCGCAATATAGACAATCTACCTGTCAAAGGCTAAAATCGCCATTGGAGAAATGCCTATGACTTTGACAGAAAAAATCTTGAGCGCACACCTTGCTAATGCAGAAAAGCTTCCCTCCCGCGGCGAGGAGTTGGCTATCAAAATTGACCAGACGCTTACGCAAGACGCGACAGGCACAATGGCGTACCTTCAGTTTGAAACAATCGGCATTGAGCGCGTAAAGACGGAGCTTTCCGTTTCTTACATTGACCACAACACCTTGCAGGAAGACTTTAAGAATATGGACGACCACCGCTACCTCCAGAGCGTGGCGGCAAAATACGGTATTTGGTTTTCACGCGCGGGGAACGGCATTTGCCATCAGGTGCACCTTGAACGCTTCGGCGAGCCGGGCAAAACGCTTTTGGGCTCCGATTCGCACACGCCTACGGCGGGCGGTATCGGAATGCTCGCGATGGGCGCGGGCGGCCTTGACGTTGCAGTCGCGATGGCGGGCGGCGCTTTTCACCTTAATATGCCGCGCGTATTCGGCGTGAAGCTCACAGGCGCTCTCAATGTCGGCGTTTCGGCTAAGGACGTTATTTTAGAGCTTTTAAGGCGAGAGAGCGTAAAAGGCGGGGTTGGCGCGGTTTACGAGTATTTCGGTCCCGGTGTCGCGTCCCTTTCCGTGCCGCAGAGGGCGACAATCACAAACATGGGCGCGGAGCTGGGCGCTACGTGCAGCGTTTTCCCCGCCGATAGCGTGTGTGCCGAGTTCTTGAAGTCAGTGGGCAGGGCGGATGCCTTTAGGGAAATGAAGGCTGATGACGGCGCTGTTTACGACAAGGTTATAGAAATTAACCTTTCAGCCCTTGAGCCCCTTGCCGCAGCGCCGCATTCGCCTGACGCGGGCAAGGCGATTAAGGAGCTTGCGGGGAAGAAGGTAGACCAGGTTGTAATCGGCTCTTGCACTAATAGCTCCATCGCGGACCTTACAGCTGTCGCTGAAATTGTGCGGGGCAAGCACATAGCGCCCGGCGTTGAAGCGGGCATAGCTCCCGGAAGCCGCGCGACTCTCCTGCGCGCGGAAAAGTCAGGCGTGTTAGGCGAGCTAATACGGGCGGGCTTTAGGATTCTTGAAAGCACCTGCGGGCCTTGCATTGGAATGGGTTTTGCGCCCAATTCCGAAGGGGTGTCGCTTCGCACGTTTAACCGCAACTTTAAGGGAAGGAGCGGCACTGCGGACGCTGGCGTTTATCTTGTTTCCCCTGAAACAGCGGCGGCGGCAGCCATTGCAGGCGTTATCACTGACCCGCGCGACTTTGCAGATGCGCTCGCCTCGCAGCATTTCGACGTGGCACCGTTTGAAAAGGATGATGGAATGCTTATTGCCCCCTTACCGCTTGAAGAAGCGGCAAAAGTGGAGATTGTGCGGGGACCGAATATCAAGCCGTGCCCGGCCGCGCCCGCGCTGCCGGATTCTCTTATCTTGCCGCTTTTGCTAAAAGCCGGAGACAATGTTACAACGGACGACATTATGCCCGCGGGCGCTAAGGTTTTGCCTTTCAGGTCGAATATTCCTGAAATCTCCAAATTTACGCTTGAGCGCGTTGACCCCGGCTTTTATGCGCGGGCTAAGGCTGCAAATGGATGCTTTGTCCTTGCGGGGGAAAACTACGGGCAGGGTTCTTCGCGCGAGCACGCGGCGCTAGGACCCATGTATCTCGGCGTGCGGGCTGTTATCGCCAAGTCGTTCGCTAGGATACACAAGGCAAATCTCATCAATTACGGCATTCTTCCGCTAGTGCTCGATAATCCTGAAATCTACGAGCAGCTTAACAGCGATGATGTGCTTGAGATGAGCGGAATAAGGAAGGCGCTTGAAGAAGGCTCTGCATTCAAGCTAAAGCGTACTTCTGACGGTCTTTGCTTTGAGGTAAAGAATGACTTTGATGAGCGCTCCCGCAAAATCCTTCTTGCAGGCGGCTGTGCGGCATACACAAAAAGCGGCGGGCTTTAAGGCAAAGGGGCGCATAAAGCGGAGAATCTGCACGCGCCGCGGAACTTTTTGATAGAAAAAACTTGCGCGGCGCTGTTTTACGCTGTAAACTTGATTGCTAGGGGGCAATTGTGTATTCCGAAATTCAGACTGTACACAACGTAATGGAAGAGCTTGTAAGAGCGGAAGTTGATAGGCTTTTCAATGCGGCTGAAGCGCAAGAGGCTGGCTGGCTTTCCTGCACATGCCCGCAATGCCGCGCCGATGTCGTTTGCTATGTTCTTAACAAAATCCCTGCAAAATATGTCCGTTCGGGAAGGGGAATTGCGCACTATATTGACAGCGAAAGGGCAGAAAAGCCGCAGACTGGCGCGGATATTTCGACTATCGCGCTGGAAGGAATGAAGCAGGTTTCGCAGAGAAAGCGCCCTCACTCCGAGAACGCTCCGTCATCAAATTTACAGGAAAGTGCAGCGTACAGTCCTGTTTTTAATTTTCCGGCTATAACAGGCAGGGTTTTGGACGGACTTTCTTTTGAGCCGCTCGTGGGCGTTAGTGTGACGCTCTACTTGGATGGGGAGCTATGCAAGCCGTTTAGCCCCGCGTGGGAAAACCCCTTTATAACGAACGAGCACACGCCCGGCAATTTCGCGTTTGCCGTTAAGCCCCTGCCGGCATCTTTTGCGGATGAGCGGAAGGTGTTCGAGTTTGAAATAAGAATCAGCGCGGAAGGGAAAGACCCTGTTGTTCATTTTGTAAAAATCGGCGCGACAGGAGGGAAGCCGGGCAAAGACGTATATATGTATATGTCCGGCAGCGCCATTGTCTTGCCGGACTTGTTTATCTTCCCGATTGAGGACAAGTTCGATTCCATGCAGTAGAAGACCAAAACTTGACAGGGGGGCGCGTTTCGGCATACACTCCTGCCTAACCGGGATGTCGCCTAGAGGCTATGGCGCCTGCTTTGGGAGCAGGATATCGTGGGTTCGAGTCCCGCCATCCC
>CAZDXD010000129.1:0-4050 GCA_964509415.1 uncultured Treponemataceae bacterium | reverse complement strand
AGCTTTACAACTACGCGGAGTACACGCCGCCTGCGGACAACAAGAAAAACGCGCTAGTTATTTGGCTGCACGGGGCAGGCGAAGGCACAAACAACGGCAAAAGCGGTTCTTACATTGATCTTCTTGGAAACGAGGTAACCGCCCTTGCAAGCGATGAGTTTCAGTCGCTTTTTGGTGGCGCGTATGTCCTCGTGCCGCAAGCACCGACTATGTGGATGGACGGCGGCGACGGTGAATACCAGAACGGGGATAAAGGCTCGCGCTACGCTGAGAGCCTTTTTGAGTTTATCGGCAGTTACGTCAGCGAAAACCCCGACATTGACACAGACCGCATTTTAATAGGCGGCTGCTCAAACGGCGGCTATATGACAATCGAAATGATTTTGAGGCATCCCGATTATTTTGCGGCAGCCTTCCCCATTTGCGAAGCGTTCTATAATGAGTTTATCGCCGATGAGCAGATTGAAGCTATTAGCAGCCTGCCCATTTGGTTTACATACGCTAAAAACGATAGCGTAGTAAGTCCTGTCGCTTGCACCGTCCCTACAGTTGAAAGGCTGCTTGCGGCGGGGGCTGAGGATGTGCATGTCTCTGTGTTTGACGATGTTCATGACACAACGGGGCGCTTTTTTAAGGATGACGGCTCGCCATACGAGTACATGGGGCACTGGTCATGGGTTTACTTTGACAACAACGAGTGCTTTGACGAAAGCGGCTTAAACGCTTGGGAGTGGCTTAGTACCAAGTCCAAGTAGAGGCTTAAGGCGATTTTCCTGAAATCCACAGGATAAAAGGCTCAAAGCCTCAAGACAGCAAAAAAGAAGGGCGCTTCTAAAAAATCTTTTGAAGCGCCTTCTTTTAACCTAGCGCGCAACATTGCGGCGGCATGGCGCAACTGCAAAACAAACATAAGAAGAATGTTGCGCGGATTCCCCCCTTGACGAAAAAGCCTTCCTGCCTGATACTGACCGTATGTTCAAAACAAAAAAACAAGAACCCGCCGAAAAATATCGCGCGGGAATAGAAAAACAGCACAAGCGCGGAAGGCTTCACGCAATAGAGAGAATTTACGCCTTGCTTGATGCGGACTCGTTCACGGAAATATATTCCGGCGTTGAGCACAGCTGCACGAATTTCGGCATGGCTGAAAAGCATATTCCCTATGACGGCGTGATTACCGGTTTCGGCACGATAAACGGCAGGCAAGTTGCCGTCTATTCGCAGGATTTTACGTTGCAAGGCGGTTCGCTCGGCTTTCTGCACGGGCAGAAAATCGCAAATATAATAGAAGCCGCTATAGATGCCCGTTGCCCGCTTATCGGCATTAACGATTCAGGGGGCGCGCGCATTCAAGAAGGCGTAAACGCCCTTGCGGGCTACGGTGACATTTTCTACAACAATGTTCGCGCATCGGGGTACATTCCGCAAATTTCGATTATTGCGGGCTCTTGCGCGGGCGGAGCGGTGTATTCGCCCGGCATTACCGACTTTGTCTTTACGGTAAAGTCGCTTAGTCTTCTTTTTGTTACCGGCGCGAAGGTTGTAAAGGCTGCCTGCCACATAGACATAACCGACGAGGCGCTCGGTGGCGCGGAAGTGCACGCGAAAACAAGCGGCGTTGCCCATTTTATTTCGGAAAGCGAGGTGGAATGCTTTGAAACCGTGCGCCGCCTTCTTGACTTTATTCCGCATTACTACGGCGACAGCGCCGGTAAGGACGCAGAAGGCAGGCAGAATCCATCCTTTAAGTTCAGCAAGTTTAAGCTGAAAGAGATCACGCAAGTGCTCCCTGAAAGGCAAAGCCAGTGCTATGATGTCCACAAAATTATCGAGTGCCTTATAGACGACGGCGGCTTTCTTGAAGTGCACGCGGAGTTTGCCAAAAACGTTGTGGTAGGCTTTGCTCGCATTGCGGGGCGCGTTACGGGGATTGTCGCAAATCAGAGCGAATATCTCGGCGGCGTGCTTGACTGCGACTCTTCCGACAAAGCGGCGCGCTTTATCCGCTATTGCGATGCCTACGACATTCCGCTTTTGACGCTTGCTGACGTACCGGGCTTTCTGCCAGGTCCGCAGGAAGAGCAGAAAGGCATTATACGGCACGGCGCAAAGCTAATCTACGCATACGCAGAAGCAACTGTGCCTAAGGTTACGGTAATTTTGCGGAAGGCTTATGGCGGCGCGTACATAGCGATGTGCTCCCGCCACCTGAAAGCCGACTTTGTCTTTGCGTGGGAAGATTCCGAAATTGCTGTGATGGGTGCCGATGGCGCTGTGCAGATTCTCTTTGGCAAGGAGCTTGCAACGGGCTCTGCTGAGTTTGACGCAAAAAAGGAAGAATACAGAAGCGAGTTCATGAATCCGTGGATTGCAGCCCGCGCGGGCAATATTTCCGAAGTAATCAACCCTGAAGAAACAAGGGCAAAGATAGAAGCGGCTTTTGACTTTCTTGCTTCAAAAAAGCAAATGTCCGGCGTAAAAAAGAAGCACGGGAACATTCCGCTGTAAGGGGAGTTAGAGATACACTCCTGCGTTCTCTTCCAATAGCAACAACGCTCACCCCCGCGGCCGCCGTCCTAGCGCCCGACGAAACGCTTCCATATCCACAAGCCCGTCGGAGGCGATGAGGCTTTCCTCTGCCGTATCTAGTTCAAAAGTGCGCCTTCCAACGTGTTCGGAGTAGTGCGCATCGCTAGAAACTGTAAGTGGGTACCCCTTTGTGTTAATGGATGGAGGAAGCCGCACCACTTCAAGAGCGTCCCACGGGCCTTCAGGGATAAACCCCAATTGGCTTGTAAACGAAAACGCGGGACGGTCGCAGTGCGCAGGGATTACCACGCCGCCTAGCGCGTGCACCCGCTTCGTGAGGGCGAAAATGTCTAACCCTGCGCTCGTTATAAGGTATTTTTTCACCTCGCCTAGTATGTTATCCTCTGAATCTACATAAACTTGATCGCCCATCTTTTCTGGGATATTAATGACAGGGGGAAGCAGCGAGTAAATCTCTTCTGAAAAAGCAAGCACCGTTTGCAAGTCTCTGAAAAGGCAGAGAATGTGGCACTCTTCCTGCGTTTGCGCTTCCATTCCGAAAAGCGGGATTATTTTATAGCCTGCGCAAGCCTCGGCAAAGGCGGGGCAGTTAAGCGCGGTGTTGTGGTCAGTAAGGGCTGCAAGATTAACGCCCTTTGCCGCGAGAAGCCTGGCAATTTCCGATGGGGAAAGCTCAAGGCTTCCACAGGGGGAAAGGCAAGAGTGAAGATGCAGGTCAGCGTGGTAAATCATCGCCGCCTAGTGCGGGGTAAAGCCTGCCCGACACCTCAAACTGGCTATACGGCGTTACAAATATGCCGATTTTCTCTTCCCGTGCGGAAGATATCATGTCGTCAGGAACAGTCCTGTTTCCGCAGATAATGATTGCGTAAAGGTCTTTAAGCGACGCTACAGCGACTGTGTTTTTGTGCGCCTGAATCGTTATAAGCACACCTTCTGGGATAGCTTTTCCCATCGCGTCGCTTAAAAGGTCTGAAGTGTACGCGCCGGCAATTTCCCTGTCTTCAAATTCAGGCTGAACCCAGCTGCCCTCAAGAATGTCCGCTATTTCCGATGTTTTCATAAAGGCCTATTGCGAAATGCCTTCTTTAAGCTTCGCGTCGCTGTTTTTCGCTGGTTTAAGGTTAAAAGAAGCGCGGACAATTGTCCCCGTAGAAGCGTCAGATGAAATCTCGAAAGCATCAGAAACGCGCTTTGTATTCGGAAGCCCCATTCCCGCGCCAAAGCCTAACGCGCGTACCTTGTCGCTGGCAGTGGAAAAGCCCTCCGTCATGGCTTTTTTAAGGTCTGGAATGCCAGGCCCTGTATCCTGCGCTTCAATTACAAGAGAATCCGGAGTAACAATATAGCGCATTACGCCGCCATCCGAATGCACAACCTGATTTATTTCAAGCTCGTAGCTGGCTATTCCTATGCGCCGCGTAATTTCGGGGCTTACCCCCGCGCCGCGCAAAATCTTTTTGATTTCCGTTGAAGCCTGCCCCGCAAGCTCAAAATTAA
>CAZDXD010000128.1:0-4076 GCA_964509415.1 uncultured Treponemataceae bacterium | reverse complement strand
GTGAGCCCCGCGATAATCTGCGGCGGGGCGGCTTCTTTTGCAAGCGAGAGCTTCCCCGCTATTAAAAGCGCCTCTTCAAAGTCGCCTTTGGCGAGCGCGTCAAAAAGCGTAAAAGGTGACTCCTCGCGGTTGTGCGAAAGAAGCGCCTCAGCTTCCTTTTCGGTTATCCTAGTGCCTTCGGGGTAAAAGTAAGCGAACGGCGTGCAGGCTGCCTTCAGCGCTTCCGTGTTGTTTTCTGTCATTTCAAGGATAAGGCGGATAGCACCCTCATCAATGGAAAGCCCCGCCTTTCTAAAGAAAGCGGCGAGCCACTGCTCCTTGCGGTCCTCGAACAATTCCCAGAAGATTTTCTTGTGGGAAGGAGGAACGGCGCTTTCAATTTTCTTGTCTATCGAAATTTCATCAGAAAGCAGAACGAGAAACACCGCCTCGCTTCCTGCCTTGTTTTCGGGGACGGAGCTAATCCACTCGACGAGCCTTGCGACATCGTCCTTTAGCCTAAAGCTTTCAGCGTTTTTTACCGTAACAAACTTGCCCGAAGAAAAAAGAGAGCCGTTTTGAAGGAGGGTGATTAAATCAGCGGCTTTAATGTCCTCGGCGTAGAACTTGTAGTCTTCCAAGTCGCCAAAGCTCTTTTTCGCGCCGCGCCTCAATGCTTCAACTTGATCGTTTTTTTCGCCCGCTTCAGGGCCTGTAAAAAGCCACACGGGAGATTCGCGCTTTCCTGCCGCTTTCGGCTTTTCCGCACTCTTCGCGCTCACAATTCCTCTCCGTTACTGGAAGGGCTCTCCGCGTTATCCAAGTCTTTTTCCGCCGCGTTGCTCACTGTTGCCGTGCGCTCAAGCGCGGAATCGATTGCATCGCTTCGCGCATTTACAAAGCTAACAGTGTTGTCAAGCCCCGCGTATTTTTGCGGAATAAGGCTCACTCCAGCCTTGCCCTGCAAAAGATTTGCGCAAACTCGCTCAAGCGCCGCAAGCGGGTCAGAGATGCGCACAAAGATATACAGGGCGCACAAAAGCAAAATCAAAAGCGGCGGGAGGATAAAGCTGAAATAAAGCCAAAAGCCGAAAAAAGGAAAAAGCGGCTCCGCTCTTTCCAGCACGGAAAAGCCGTTAAGCGCCTTTTGTGCCGCCGCGGTTGCCTTGTAAATCTCAATGGGGAAAGATGCCGTGTAAAGCGCCGCGTAAGTAAAGCCTGCATAGCGCACTGTTTTTTTCAGGCGGATTAGCGGCCTTGCCTCGCCCTGCGCGGTGGTTTCATCGTATTTATCAACGCCATCGCTCATGCGCGCAAGCTGTTCCGCGTCCAAAAAAACGGAAGAATCCCCTTCTTCTTTAAGCGGAACAAGAGCCCCGCCTTCTTCGCTGACTTCGTAAACCTGAACCGCAAGCGCGTAAGGGTCATAGCTGCGAATTTCAGGGAGCCATTCTTGCGGGTTTCTTTTCAGATTTTGAAAATTTAAGCCTGTCAAAAACTGCTGCGATGCGGTTTCAGCCTGCAAAAAGCGCAGCCGCTCATACGCTTCCGCAGTTTCTGCAACACTGTCCATAGCTTCCGCAACGCTTTCAACGCGGTAAAAAGAAAAAAGCTCCGCGATAAAGGAATTGGCAAAAACGCAGAAAAGGGCGGAAACAAGCGCCGCAAACACGCAGACAAGCCTAAAATTCCGCATTGCGCTAGAGTGAACTTTGCCGCTTTTAAGCAATTCCGCCGCGATGGCGTAAAGAAGGGCAAGCGCCAGAGCTATAAGCGAAAGCGGCGCTGCAAAAAGCAAAAAAAAGCTGCCCGCGCCTTCAAAAAAAACAGTGTCAGAGAGGCTGGCAACGCTCCTATGCAGAAGAATCAGGCTTGCGGCTGCAACAAGTATAAAGAGGAGCAGGATAAACGGAAGAGAGAAAAATCCCTTAAAAACCCTCGCTTCAGGTTGTTTTGATGCCTTTGGGGTTCCTGTTCTAATCTTCTTCAAATTTGGAATCAAAAAGCGCTTCGATAGCGTCCGCCGCCTGCACTTCGTCCGGTCCGTTCGTGCAGAGAACAAGCTCGGTATTGTAGCTGGCGGCCATCATAATAATGCCCATGATTGATTTTGCGTTCACGCTAAGCGTGCCTTTTTCTATGACAATTTCGCAGTCAAACTTATTCGCTGTCTGAACAATCAGGGCTGCAGGGCGTGCATGGATTCCTGCTCTGTTTTTTATTTTCAAGGTTTTTCGAATCATTTCGCGCCTCTCTCTTTTTAGTAGGAATCGTCCGCGTCATAATACGGCGACTGAATCGCGTCGGTTTCAAGCCAGCGCAGAACGTTTTTGTTAAATTCCTTTGCGGAAAACACGCCCATGCTTTTCAGCCGTTCATTTATCGCGGCGGTTTCTATTATAATGGGGATATTCCTTCCGGGCCGCACCGGTATTTCCAGCAGAGGAACTTGAACGCCTAGAATGTTCATTGTTTTCTGCTCAGTGCCAATTCTGTCATAGGTTTTTGTATTGTCCCAGTCCTCAAGCTTTACGACAATCTGCACTTCTTTCCGCTCGCGGATTGCGCCTATGCCGAAAAGCTGCCTTATATTGATAATGCCAAGTCCGCGAATTTCCATGTGATGGCCTATATATTTGTTCGTGCCCTGCCCGATAAGGCTGTTTCCGTTAAGGCAGGCTATTTCCACAAGATCGTCCGCGACCAGCCTGTGACCGCGCTCGACAAGGGCAAGCGCGTTTTCGCTTTTCCCCACGCCGGATTCCCCGACAATCAGCGTTCCAAGCCCGTAAACTTCTACAAAAACGCCGTGTATTGTGAGCCTAGGCGCAAAAGTGTTGGAAAGAATGCGCATAATCCTTGTGGAAAAATCGCTTGAGCTAAGATTTGTGGAAAGAACAGGGCAGTCAGCCTCTTCTGCCATGTCTATAAAAATTTGAGCCGGCTGGAGGCTGTGGGTAAACACGCAACACGGGAGCGGATAGGAAAAAAGCGTTTTAAGGGTATCTATCTGGCCTGCGTCAACAATTTTACTGAGATAAGCAACTTCACCGCGTCCAAAAAGCTGCACCCGCTGATGTGCAAAAGAATCAAAAAAGCCGGAAAGAGCAAGCCCAGGTCGGTTTAGGTCAGGGCTTGCAATTTGGCGAACCAACCCGCGCCTTCCGCAAATGCAGTGCAGGTTTAGAGAATCATTTTCCCTTAAATCGAGGCTCAGCAGGTCCAAGACAGAAAAGCGCTTCGTCTCCATATATGCCTGAATATACCCGTTTGAAGCGCATTTTGTAAAGTATGCCAGACGGCGCTAAAGCCTTACTTTTTCTCTTGGATTTTGTCTTTTTCCTTTTTGACCTTCTGATCCAAAACGTCCATCATTTTGTTTACGCAGGCAGAAAAATCGTAATCTTCAGCTGAAACGTGCGCAGTGCCTCCCCACCTAAAGTTGACCGTAGCTTCGGTAAGGTACTTTTTGTCCAGCTTGACGGAAAGCATAACGTCCGTTATCAGGTCTTCCGCGTATTTAATGCGCTGGAGCTTTTTGTCTATAAAGTCCCGCTGCTCGTCTTCCATCGTAAATTTTACCGCGTTTACGCTTATGTTCATACTGCCTCCTGATGTCCCATGATACCATCAAACCGGCGGAAAAGCAAAAGGTTTTTTTTTCGCGTCTTTAAGCATTTCACGGATAATCTCCTTTACGCTTTCCTTTAGCGGCGCCCCCGCCGCAATAGCGGGGGCTTAACGCGCAAACGGGATTAGTTTTTAGTGAATGTTATAGTTTCACCAAATAAAAGATAGCCAGACAAATAGGTAAGGGTAAGCTCATTATCTATGGTAACCGTTGAGCCGCTTACCTCGTAGGTGCCGCTACTGTTGTACCCACCATCATACCACGTAAATGTCCCGTCGGATTCAAACGCGAGCGTAATGGTGTCACCTTCGTAGCTTGCCGTCCATGTTGTGCCGGCAAGGCTTGTGGCGGTGATGGTGCCGGTGTCATCCGCATCCGACGAGCACGCTGCAAAGAGCGCAATGGCAAGCAGGGCAAAAATTGCCGCAAGTGTTTTGTGTGCGGTTTTCATTGTGAAAACCTCCTT
>CAZDXD010000127.1:0-4082 GCA_964509415.1 uncultured Treponemataceae bacterium | reverse complement strand
TAGCTTGTGCCCTCAGAGCGGCAAAGCAAAATCTTTACAGGGATGCGGTTAGCGCAAATGTAGCCTACCATCCAGTTGAGGTAGCTAGAGGATTCGGTGCTGTTGCGGATGTGCTCCACCTGCTCCTCAGCTGGCAGCTCTGCAAACGAAAGCTGCGACTCCATAAACTTGCCCATTAACGCCGCCGCGTGCGGCTCTACGATGGAGGCAAAAAGGGCCTCCTTGCTGGAAAAGTAGCCGTAAAAGGCCCCCGTCGTAACCCCCGCGCACTTTACAATGCGGCGAAGCGAGGCGGCGACAAAGCCCTTTTCTAAAAACTCCTCTTGCGCCGCCTGCTGGATTTTCTCCAACGTGCCCGCAGGCCTTTCGCTTGTTGCATCGCCTAAAGCTGATTCCTCTTCCATTTGTCCAACCACTAACCTAACAGTGTTATATAACGATGTTATAGTGTGAGCAAGGAGAAATGTCAAGGAGATGTTAGTCGGCAGTTGATAGTACGTCTGCCGTTCTTATGGGCAGGCAAGCGGCGGGCTTGTAGTCGGTAGAGCCCGCCTGCACAGTCGCCAGCTATAAGCTGGACCTATACACCTCAATCAGCGTAACCGCAAGACGTTTTAGGTCGTAGCGGCTGACGGCAAACTCCCGCGCCTTTAAGCCCATTTTGCGTCGCAAGTCGGGATTTTCTTTTAGAAGAATGAGTTTTTCTTTTATCGCTTCTGGGTCTCTTTCTGGCACAAGAAAGCCTGTTTCGCCGTCAAGCAAGCCCTCTGACACGCCGCCTATGTCCGAAGCGATTACAGGAAGCCCTGCGGATTGCGCTTCCTGAATGACAAGACCTTGCGCCTCCTCCCAGCCGTTAGCAGCGCGCACGCTTGGGGCTATAAAGACATCGGCGCTTGCATAAAGCGCTTTTAGTTCGGCATCAACCTTAGCGCCTACAAGCGTTATGCGCTCATCAGCGCCGAGGGAGTCAATCAGTCTTTGCAACTCTTCTTTTTGAGCGCCTTCACCCGCAATAATGTATCGAATGCCGGTATTGGCGGCGGCCCTTATGCTGTATTCAAAGCCTTTAATAGGAAGAACGCGCCCTACGGAAAGCGCCGTGAAAGGCTGCGCCGCGTCTTTTGCTTCTTCTTCCGCGAGATTGCGGCCACTGTAGTACTCATCAGGGAATATCCCCATCGGCAAAATGTTGATTTTGTCTTCAGGGCAGCCGTTTTCGATTAATCTCTTTTTTATAAAACGAGTGCCGCAAGTAATGGCGGCGGCGCTCTTGTAAACATGCGTGTAAACCGCAGCTCCTGCCCTGCGCGGAAAAGAAAGAATATCCCCGCCATGAAAGGTAACAATGTAGCTTGAAGCAAACCCCATATCCTTTATCCACGCGCCTATAAGCCCGTTTTGTCCAAACTGGCAGTGGACAAGGTCGTACCGCCGCCCTTTTTTGCGCTCCGCAAGCAAAAACCGCAGGTAAAACACCGTTTTTAGGTTTTTAGCCTTTGTCCCGTAGCGCCTAAAGTTAAAGCAGCTTAAAAGCAATAAAGGGTGCGTAAAGATTAGCGGGAGCATTGCAGCAATGGCCTTAAAAACGCGCCGCGACATCTTGCGCGGAATATTGAGCTGCACAGTAAGGGCATCAAGGCCAGCCTCAAAATAAAGCCTATGAAAGCCTTCCGGCGGACCAGGGCTTACAGCGGATGCGATTGTAAGGTCGAGCTTTTCTGCCCCCCCCCCTACACTTTCCGCATTGGCGCGTACAAGCGATGCCATCTGATTAATGATAAACTTCTGCGAAAGGGTAGGGAAGGAATCCGTAAGAACAAGCACTCTCATCGCCTTTTTTTACCATTAGAGGCGGGGGGAAGGCAAGGGGCATTCAAGGCTCGGCTTTTCAGTCTAAGCTCTCCAGCTAAGTCTCAAGCCGCCTCATTCCAATTCTGTCTCTCTTCTGTTATAATAAAGAAAAACAGCATGGAGGCCGCCGATGGCGTTTTTTTATAGCGAACCTTCAAGAACCTTTGATGAATATCTTCTCATTCCAGGCTACACGTCCGCTGACTGTGTGCCCGAAAACGTAAGCCTCACCACTCCTTTAGTTAAATTCAAGGCGGGGGAGTGCCCTGCGCTTTCGCTTAACATTCCGCTTGTTTCGGCAATAATGCAGTCGGTGTCGAACGACACAATGGCGGTAGCCCTTGCGAAAGAAGGCGGCATTTCCTTTATCTATGGCTCGCAGTCAATCGAGGACGAGGCGGCGATGATTTCCCGCGTAAAATCCTACAAGGCGGGCTTTGTTACTTCCGACTCAAATATAAAGCCTGACCAGCCTTTAAGCGATGTTATTGCGCTAAAGGAAAAGTCGGGGCATTCTACTATCGCTGTAACGGAGGACGGCTCGCCAAACGGCAGGCTGTTGGGCATTATCACAAGCCGCGATTTTCGCCTAACCCACGTGAGCCCCGACGAAAAAGTTTCGGCTTACATGACAAAGTTTGAAGACCTAATTTATGGCGAGGACGGCATTAGCCTTAATCAAGCGAACGACCTTATATGGAAGCACAAGCTCAACACGCTTCCTATTATTGACTCCGATAAGCGCCTTAAATACCTAGTGTTCCGCAAGGACTACTCGACACACGAGAAACACCCGCTTGAGCTCCTTGACGCGAAGCAGCGCTACATTGTGGGGGCGGGCGTAAACACGCGCGACTACATGGAGCGGGTGCCTGCCCTTCTTGCGGCGGGCGCGGACGTTCTCTGCCTAGACTCTTCCGAAGGCTTTTCCGAGTGGCAGAGGCGAGCTCTTAGCGACATTCACAAGAACTGGGGCGATGAGGTCAAGGTAGGCGCTGGGAACGTTGTAGACAGGGATGGCTTTCTTTTTCTTGCCAAGGCGGGCGCAGACTTTGTCAAGGTAGGAATAGGGGGCGGCTCAATCTGCATAACGCGGGAGCAAAAGGGCATTGGGCGCGGGCAAGCTACCGCCTTGATTGAAGTTGCCGCAGCTCGTGACGAGTACTTTAGGGAAACGGGCGTGTATGTGCCTGTCTGCTCCGATGGCGGAATCGTCTACGACTACCACATAACGCTTGCGCTTGCGATGGGCGCGGATTTCGTCATGCTTGGCAGGTACTTTTCGCGCTTTGACGAAAGCCCGACAAACAGGCTTTATGTAAACGGCACATACGTTAAGGAGTACTGGGGAGAGGGCTCCAATCGCGCGCGCAACTGGCAGCGCTATGACTTAGGCGCGGCGGTCTCCGCAGGCGGCGCAAAGCTTGCCTTTGAAGAAGGCGTTGATGCATATGTGCCTTATGCGGGCTCGCTTCATGACAATGTAGGCGCGACATTGAGCAAAATAAGGCACACAATGTGCAACTGCGGCTGCCTTTCAATCCCCGACTTGCAGAAGAACGCGAAAATCACGCTTGTCTCTCCCGCTTCGATTAAGGAAGGAGCGTCGCACGACGTTATCGTGAAGAACACAACGCTTAAAGCGGAATAGCTTCTCAGCTCTGATTTTGCCCCATCATGGCGAGGACTTCGCTCTTGGAGCAAAAGCCTACGCGCTGGCTTGAAGCCTTGCCGTCCCTGAAGGCAATCAGTGTCGGGATGCTCATCACGCCGAATTGTGTGGCAAGGTCAGGCTCATCGTCTACATTGACCTTGCAGACTTTGAAAGCGGGGCTTTCGCCCGCGATTTCGTCAATTATGGGAGCAAGCATGCGGCAGGGGCCGCACCACGATGCCCAGAAATCAACAAGAACGGGTTTATCGGAGCGGGTTACTTCGCTTTCAAACGTATCCTTGGTTAGGTGTATTACAGAATCGCTCATGTTTTCCTCCGATTGATAATATACGGTTGTTTTAAGCTAAAGGCAAACTTTAAACTTTCGCTTAAGCCTTTTGAAACCTTGCGGGAGACCTTCTTTTTGCGGTATACTGCTGTATAGATGAAAATCACCTTTTGGAAGGAGCTTTTATATGGATAAATATGTCTGCGACAAGTGCGGCTATGTGTACGATTCTTCTGCCGGTGACCCTGACGGTGGAATCTCTGCGGGAACAGCTTTTGAGAGTAT
>CAZDXD010000126.1:0-4185 GCA_964509415.1 uncultured Treponemataceae bacterium | reverse complement strand
TTGCGCACGCCCATGCCGTCAAGCACGGCGTAGCGCCGCTCCATTTCGCAAAGGCAATACTGCAATGCCTGAAACGCTTTTTTTGGCTCCGTAATAACGGGGGAAAGCAAGTGCCCGATGTCGTTGTACAGCTTGAGCTCTACAACCTTCGGGTCAATAAGAAGGAGCTTGACTTCATCGGGTGCCCTCCTGTAAAGAATTGAAAGGATTATCGAGTTGACGCACACTGACTTCCCCGACCCTGTGGAGCCCGCGATTAAAAGGTGCGGCGTTGCTGTCAAGTCGATAATCTGCGCCTCGCCTGTTATATCCTTGCCAAGCATGACGGGAATGTCCATTTTCCTTGAAGCGGGGCTGTCGGCTTCAATTAGCTCGCGAAAACTTACAATGGCGCGCTTTTGGTTTGGCACTTCGATTCCAACGGCGTGCTTTCCGGGAATGGGCGCGACAATTCTCACGCTGGAGGCTGCAAGGCGCAGCGCAATGTTATCTTGAAGGCCTACAATCCTTGAAAGCTTTACTCCAGGAGCCGGGAGAATTTCAAACATGGTAATAACAGGTCCCTTGCGAATGCCCGTAACGTCAGCTTGGATATTAAACTCGTAGAGAGTATCCTTTAACGCAGCGGCAGCCTTGTGGGTGTCCTCATCGATAACCCAGTACTCGCCGTCAGGATATGCGTTGAGAATGTCGCAGTCAATGTGATACCTGCGCCGCCCGCGCCTTGCCGCTGGAATTGCCGCGGAAGCAGTCCCGCTTTCGCCCAGCAGTTTAGGCAAGTCTTCCTGTGCTTCTTCACCGTCCATAACGGAAAAATGCCCAGCGATATATCCGTCGAACATTGCAGGGTCAAACTCAATTTCAGAAAGCTCGTCTTCCGCTTCCGCTTCTTCTATGGCATCTTTTTCCGCATCAAAGGCCGCCGCGTCCGCGCTTTCCCCATCGAATAGCGCACCCCCGCTTTCAGTGTCAAAGCCAAAAGCGTCTTCCATGCCGCGCCCGCCTTCAAAGCCGGAATCGGCTGCAAAGCTCTCTGAATAGGCGAATGCACCTTCTTCAGCGTACTCTTCCTGCTCATATGTGTTTTCTTTTTCCACATCGAAGAGCGCGTCTTCACTTTCATGCTCGGCGCATTCCTCGGCATAAAGGGTTAAAAACTCTCCTTCCGCGTATTCAATGCTTTCATTTTCAAGCCGTGCTTCAGGCTCTTCGCCCGGTTCCGGTTTTTCTTCAAAGCTTCCTTTTTCTTTTAAGCTTGAGTCGCTTTTGTACACGCCAAGTTTCTTTTCCGCGTAGAGCGCAAGCTGGAAAAGCAGGAGATATTCCGTTATTACCGCAAGCACGGTGGAAACAAGCAGACCGAAAAAAATAACTTTTGACAGAAAGGATGAGCCTGCCGCTACAGACAGCGCGCGGATAAGCTTTTCACCGCCGAATGCCGTAAAAAACGGAATTATGGAAGTTAAAAGCAAAAAATAAAGCGGAAAGCCCGCTTCCTGAAACAAAAGCGAAATAGCGCATGCCAAAAGAAAAAGCGGAACTAAAAAAGACGTAACTCCATAAACCGAATAAAGAAAATATCCCAACGCGGCAAATCCCGTATGCCCGGAGCCGCCAAAAGACACAACGCTCCAAAGCAGCGAGCACATTAAAAACGCGGCGCAAAGAACAAGGACTGCGGCAAGCGCAAACGAAGGCGCGTTTGCAACGGATTTTCCTTTTGATTTTTCTTTTTCTGAAACAAAAGTTCTCATCTAAAAAAGCTCCGAAAAAAAGTAGGCGGCAAAGCCAATGCCAGCGGGGATAAGGTAACAGGCAAACCAGCCTAGTTTGCCTCTGTTGATAAGCCTTAAAAGCAACTTCATTGAAACAAGGCCCGAAACAAACGCTGTCAGCATTCCTGCGGCTAATGCGGCGGCGGAAACGCTGCCGGCAAGGATTTCGGCATCTTTCAATTCCAAAAGAAAAGCCGCGAGAATAGCCGGAATCGAAAGCAAAAAGGAAAACTCACCCGCCGAGGAGCGCCGCACGCCGGCAAAGAGCGCAACAGAAATTGTCACGCCAGAGCGGGAAAGACCAGGAAGCACTCCCACTCCTTGAGCAAGGCCTACTGCAATAGCCTGCCTTGCGCTGACCTCTTCAGAGGCGTTTTCCTGCTTGACTTTCCCCGACAAAATGAGCAAAACACCTGTCGCGACAAAAAGAAGCGATATTACGCCGGGCGAAAGGCTTACCGCGAAATCCCTGATTAAAAGACCGACAACACCCGTTCCTGCCGTTGCGACAATGAGCGCGAGAATAAGTCTCATGTCGCCTTGCGTTTCGCTGTCAAGACAGGCAAAACGCTCATGGAACTTTCCCGAAGCGTCAGAGGCAGACTTTGCCGCCATGCCTTTCAGGAACTTGAAAAGCGAAAGGAAAAGAGAGCCTATTTTCTTCCTGAACACAATGATTACCGCAAGGAGTGTCGCCAAATGCAGAAAAATATCGAACAAAATCGGCGTGTCTTCCACGTTAAGAAACGCCGAAAGCACCGCCAGATGACCGGAACTCGATATCGGAAGAAATTCCGAAATTCCCTGCACAAGCCCAAGGAGCAAGGCCGCAGAAATGCTCATCTACTTTTCTCCGAATCTTTTCTTTTCATCACTCTTAAAAATCGGAAAAAAGCGGTCGGTTTTTCAGTGGTTTTAATATTTAGGGCTAAGAGCTAAACCCTAGGGCGGGGCAAGCAGCTTTTTGCCTTTGCAGGCTCTTCTTGCGTAGCTGCACAGCTTCTTGCTTGACCACAGCACTTAGCTCTTTTTATTTAGCAGGCCCATCTGCAAACTGTTGCCTGCCAACTAATTCCCTTATCGCCTCCCCCATTTCGCGGCAGCCTACGAGTGTGCAGCCTTCACTCATTATGTCGGCGCAGCGCAGACCCTTTTGCAGCGCGGTGTTGACGGCGGCTTCCACCACATCGGCTTCCGCTGCCATATCGAAGCTAAAGCGCAACATCATTGCGGCAGCAAGGATTGTGCCTATGGGGTTAGCCTTGTCTTGCCCTGCAATGTCGGGTGCGGAGCCATGTATTGGCTCGTAAAGGCCGCAAGCAGTATCACTCAAGCTCGCGGAGGGAATCATGCCGATTGAGCCTGTCACCATGCTCGCCTCGTCAGAGAGAATATCGCCAAAGAGGTTTTCCGTTACGATTACGTCAAACTGAGATGGGTCGCGCACAATCTGCATGGCGGCGTTGTCAACGTACATGTGAAGAAGATTAACGTCTGGAAACTCTGCCGCCACCTCGCTTACAACGGAGCGCCAAAGGCGCGAGGTGTCAAGCACATTCGCCTTGTCAACGGAGCAAACGCGCCGCCCCCTCTTTTGCGCAATATTAAAGGCAACGCGGGCAATGCGCCGCACCTCGCTCTCCGAGTAAGCCATCACATCGGTGGCGAACTTCTCACCGCCTACCACTTCTGTCTTGTGGTCGCCAAAATACGCCCCGCCTATAAGCTCGCGCACAACGACAAAGTCAATGCCGCGCTCGGCTGTCTCTTTTTTTAGCGGGCAGGCGCCTGAAAGCACAGGGAACATCTTTGCGGGCCGCACGTTAGCGTAAAGCCCCATCCCTGCCCGCAGGCGCAAAAGGCCTTTTTCCGGCCGCTTATCGCCTGGAAGGACATCCCACTTAGGTCCGCCTACAGCGCCCAAAAGGACGCTGTCGCTTGCAAGGCAGGCTTTAAGGCTTGCCTCCGGCAACGGGTCGCCAAAAGCGTCAATCGCGCAACCGCCCATCGGCGCCTCCGTGTATACAAACTCGTGAGCGAACCTTTTGGCTACAGCATCAAGAACGGCTATAGCCTGCTCGACAATTTCTGGCCCTATGCCGTCGCCGCGTATTACCGCTATGTTTTTGCGCATTGCTCAGTTCCCCTGCCTCGCTCCCTTTATTGATGCCATAAGCCCGCCCATGTCTATCATGTCCTTGATAAAGTCAGGAAAAGGTTCAGCCTGATAGTTTTCTCCTTTAGTGATGTTTGTGATAATCCCTGTGTCAAAGTCAATGGAAACCTCATCGCCTTCGGCAATGCCCTCGCTCGCCGCCTCGCATTCGAGTATCGCAAGGCCGATGTTGATGGCATTGCGGTAAAAAATGCGCGCGAATGTCTTTGCAATGACGCAAGAAATGCCGCTTGC
>CAZDXD010000125.1:0-4206 GCA_964509415.1 uncultured Treponemataceae bacterium | reverse complement strand
CCCTGCCCAAACTGCTTTTCAATTTGAAGCCGCGCCGCCTCAAGCGCTTTAAGCTTTTCGTTCATTCCGGCATCTTGATTAAAATCTGTCATGTTTTTCGCCACTTTATTCCTCCAGTTTTATTTATAGCAGCAAAGTCAGTTGGCGGCGCATATTCCGTCAGAGGCCAGCCCAAGAATAGCACAAAAGGCAAAAATTATCACCTCAAGCCCTTATGAGCCTGCTGGTCTTGCCGTCTGGTACATTGAGCTTCCGCGCAAAACAATTTTTCCGCTTTCGTTTTTAATCTGTCCCAAAAGCGTAAAAGGCCTTTCTTGGTCAAAGCTTAAAGCCCTCGCAAAATGCACATCAATTATGCCTTCAAGGTCCGAATTTCTGTTGTATCCTACAAGAAAGCTAAAATCCGTGCTGTTTTCGCCGCGGGTAATGTTTGCCGCCATTCCTTCCCAGACAACCCAGCAGTCCATGTAGAGCAGGGGTTCGGATGCCACCTGCGAATAAGAATAGACATCTTTAATTGTATCAAAGCCGGGCTCTGAAAGATAATCCATAAGCTCTCTCGCCTTGCGGCGGATTGAGGCGGAAGCGTTTGAATTCAAAAGCCTGTTAATTTCAACCTGGGCGGCATTGTCGCGAAAATCATTAAAGCACGTCTTTATTTTCTCATAAGAAGAAATTACCTGCCTTGTAGTTAGAATGTAGCTGTACTCTCCCTCCTGCTCTGTCGCCGCCCTTCTTTCGTCTTGGGACAAAGTAAAAGCTGAAAGATCGGCGCGCTCAACCTGGGGTTCCGCGCTGCGCGTTAAAAATATAGCGCCGATTGCCAGAGCCAGGCAGGCTAGAGCGGCAGCGGCAATTAAAACAGGCTTTTTTTTGCGCTTTGCCTTAGGGCAAAAGCGGAAAATCTTTTTGCTGACAACAAAGCGGCGCACGGTTTCGTCATCCGCCCTGCGCAAAAACTCAAGAGCCTTTCCCGCCTTTTTATTTTCAGGATCGCGCTTTAAAACTTCCAAGTAATGCCCGCAGGCATTAGGTATTCTGCCCTGAATAATTGCAGCAGCGGCGCGCCCCAAAATCAAGTCTGTGTTTCCCGGCTTTATTTTGCCAGCTCTCTCAAGATAAGACCAAGCGCCACCCGTGTCCCCGGTATACAGGCACGACATTCCAAGCAAGAAATAAAGCTCAAACGACTGCCTGTACACGGAAAGAACATCGTCGCTGGTCGTTTCAAGGACAACGGGCTCAAGAAGAGCAATCACCTCTCCGTACTTTGCGCGGCAATAGAGCTTTTGCGCGCGATCTAAAACGTTTTTAGCCATTGTCCTCGCCGTCAACACAGCTTTTTTTAGCGGTAGATGCTGGAATCAAAAAGCTGAAGTTTTCCATTACGGGTACGAGTCTTCCAACAAAAAATCCAGAATTCGGTTAAGCTCGTCTATTTCGCCTGTTTCCGGTATTGCGCTACCGCTTTCAATTTGCCTTAGCCTGTCCATAACCCTGACGTAAAGGGCTTGCTTTTCGTTGAACAATCTCTCATCGTCCGACATTTCGGCTGCATCGGTATCCGAAAGCTCCCTCTCGCTATCAAGCGAGGAAGAGGGTTGCGAGCTGCTTTCAAAAGCGGCGGCTACAGACTGCGGATCAAGAGCCGAAAGAAAAACGGTAACAGAAGCCGTTTCTCCCCTGTTCAACGTTATTTCGCGCCAGCTTGCAAGGACGGCGGAATCATTCGGTGCATAAACGGAACTTAGGCTTCTCCCTTCGACGCAGTCAATGGCGCGGCTAAAAGACCCTCTCAAAAGAGAGTCGCAACGGTTCCAATTTGCAATATAAACGGAATCTAGATTAGGTCCCTGCAAGCCTTCTGCAAAAGAAAATGTACATGTTCTTTCCCCGTTAGAAGAAAAAAGAAAGCGCGGCTGCGGGGAAGTTATAAGCGTTTCAGAATTGATTGCCTGCCCGCTGTCAGTAGAAAAATGCCCGCGCACCGAAGAAGAGCGGGTTTCGCCCAGCATTGTGTCAAAAAGCACCCGCCAAGCGACTGAAAGCACCGCATCAGAAGTGTTTTCTATCGAAGTTTCTATTGCAAGGACAAAAGCCGGTTGCCCGAATGCAGTATTTTCTTCTATGAAAAAGCGCTGCCTTACTTGAAAGTTGTCTCCGGGCGTAAAGATAAAGGAAGCCTCTTTTTCGTCCTCTGAAACTTCAAAGCCTATTCTTCTAAACGCCTTTTTTTCAAGAACGTAAGTGCGCCCGTTTACGGAAACGGAAAAGCAAGTGCCCGCCCCGTAATTCCGCGTGTCAAGCAGAGGGTCGTAGCGGTTTTTCCCTGTAGACCTTAGCTTGTAAAAAGAAAAGGTTCCCGTTTCGCGGTGCAGGGTTACTTTAATGTCGCCTGCCGCAATGTCAAAATCGCCCCTTCCGCCGCTTTCATCGGCGGGAAACACCGCGGTACTCAAGAACAGGAAGAAAAGAAAGAAGAATGTAAAAAAAGAGACGCTTCCGTATACCGATTTCATTGTTAGTCTCCGTTTCCCGCCTCGTAAATTGCCCGCGCGCGCTCGGCTTTTCTCCTTAACTCTTCAAGCGTCCTTTCCTGGAGCTCCGCGTTGGCAGCTTCAAGTTCCAAAGTTCTATCCGTCTGCGCGGATTCCGGAATCGAAACGCCGGCTACAATAAGGGCGGAAATAAGGTCGGCGTTTTGCGCTTCAAGGAGGGCTGCTGTATTTACAAGCTCGGAGTTTTTGCGCTTTTCGTCAGCCAGAGACACTTCAAGCTCTGAAAGGCGCGTGTCTTTCATCATGTCGGAAATGCGCTTCTGGTAAGAAGTAATCGCCTGCTCATAAGTGCGCTCCCTTCTCTGGTAATCTTCCACAATGCGGAGGGACTCTTCGTGACTTGCCTGCAAAAGCAAAAGAAGTCCGCTTTCCACAGCCTTTTGGTCGATAAGGGCAAGCCTGTAAACCGCCGCTTCATACTTGACGCTTTGCGGCCATGTATCAATCAAATAGGCATAAATGTTCCCCGCTTCCTCGAACCTTCCGCAGGCAAAAAGGGCTTCGGCTATCCAGTAATAAGCCGAAGGAGTCATTCTGTGTTCGGGATAGGAGATAATAAAGCTATGAAGTGTCTTTATGGCTTCATCATAAGAATAAGTTAAAAATTGAAGCCTTCCCTTTTGGTAGAGAATGTCGGCAACGCGCCTGTCGCTAGAAAATGAAAGAATAAACCTGTCCATGTCAGAAAAAGCGTGCTCAAAATTGCCGTCGGAAATTTCCGCCATAATAAGCCAGAACCACGGCTCCGCGGAAGAAGGGTTCTCGGAAGCCGCCTGCCTGAAAGAAAGAATAGCCGAAGACCAGTCTGACCTTGCGTAGGCTTCAAGCCCCGCGGTGAGGGGATCGGCAGCGGCAGGCGCATCTTGAGCGTAGGAGAAAGAAAAAAGCGCCAAGAAAAGAGCCGCCGCAGGCAAGAGCTTAAAATAGAAGTTAGCGCGCAAAATCATTTTATCCCCCTTGGCATATTCCCCAGTTTAAGAAGAAGCGGAAACCCCCGCTTTTGCTTCCAAAATCCCTTTAAGCGAGCCGCTAAAAAAGGCGGAGCCAGAGACAACCACGTCAACGCCGGCTTCAAGCGCTTTGGGAAAATTTTCCGCATTCACGCCGCCGTCAATGGAAATCAAGTAGCTTAAACCCCTCTCGTTGCGCATTCGGGCAAGCTCCCTCGCTTTTTCAAGGCAAGAGCCAATCATTTCTTGCCCGCCGTATCCCGGATTAACCGTCATGACCAAAACCAGCTCTACCGAGCCGAGTATTTCCAATAAATGCGCCGCGGGCGTTGAAGGCAAAATGCTAACCCCCGCCTTTATGCCCGCCGCGTGTATTTGCGTAACCAGCGAATGCACATGCACGGCAGCTTCGTAATGAAACGTGAGATAATCAGCGCCCGCCTTTATAAACTGCGGAATAAAATGCTCCGGGTTTGAAACCATAAGGTGCACGTCAAAGGGCAGGGAAGTCTTTGCCCGCAGTGCGGAAACCACAGGCGCACCTATGGTGATTTCGGGAACAAAATGCCCGTCCATCACGTCAATGTGCACCATGTCGCCTCCCGCCGCTTCAATATACGAAAGCGCTGCCCTGATATTGGAAAAATCGCAAGCCAAAATGGAAGGCGCGAGCAAAAAAGGCCTATTCATAACTCGTT
>CAZDXD010000124.1:0-4232 GCA_964509415.1 uncultured Treponemataceae bacterium | reverse complement strand
TGTCGGCTTCGCTAAAAACGCGCGAGCCGTCGGGGAACGTTGACTGCTCCAAGATGCAGCCCATCTCCTTTCCCGCCTCAGCCTGCGCGGGGATGCCCATCTCGCCCGAATCCGACTGCACGTTTTGCACGGGCTCCTTGCAGACTTTTGCGCTCTTTTCTGCCTTTGCGGGCTTTGCCTCTTCCTTGCCTGTCGTCGCGTCCAATGCGTCGCACTCGACAATCTCGAAGGCCATCAAGTAAAGGTAGCGCCTGATGTAGGTTTGCACGGCGCCCAAGTTTTGAATGGGGTGATTGTTCTTTAGGTCGAGCCCCGCCAGCGGGCTAGTGAAAGATATTTTTTCTTCAGGCTTCTCTGTGTCAACGAAGTCAAGAGTTGCCTCCTCCGAGCCAAAGCGGACAACGCAGGTGAACTTTAGCTCTGCGGCCGCTTGGTTAATGACGGGAAGAATGTCCGATAGCTCAAAGTAGTGGTAGTTTGAGAATTTGTTGTAGCCTGATTTCTTTGCCCCGCTTTTTAGGAAGCGCAAGCGGGCGGCGTTTAGCTTTTCGTAGATATTCAATCTGTACCTCCTTGAAGGGATTAAAACTCCTGAATTGGTAGGCGAGGCGGCGAGTGGTACTTGCCGTATTCGTTTTCCCACTCGCACTGGCGATAGGCGTAGTCAAAGGCAAGCGTCCAGTCGTCCGGCCTGTAGGAAGGCGACCACTTGCGTCTGCCGTCGGCGTAAACCCATAGAATGGCGCGCGTGCCGCTTGCAAGTGAGTGTTCCTCTATGGGGAAGCCGCAAAGAGCCGCGTCCGCTTCTTCTTTTGTGTTGAAGCTCTTCCGGTAAAGCCAGCACTCGATGTTCCTTTTCGGTAGCGGCTTGCCCGCAAGCACGCGCCCCTCTGTGATGACAAGGTCAAACAGCTTTGCGTGATGAGGCGAGCGCGGGTCAAGCTCGTCCTCATCTGTTACGATCGGGCGGCTAAAAACCATGCCGCCGTTTTCTGTTTCCCTAAATCGCGTGTATGCTATGCTCCACTTTTTCATATTCCCTCTCTGCTGTTTCCACTGATAGCCGCCGCGCCATGCTGTAGTAATGGTCAGCGGTTTTTGCCCAGAAGGTTTTCATGTAGCTGTCGCGCGTAAGCCGAGCCTGCTCCTCGCAGTACTCGGCTCTACCGACAAGGTGCTCATAGTTGGTCATTTTGTTGCTCCTGAAGCTCTTCATACAAAGAGCGCGGGACTCGGTAGAACTCAGGAGCGGTGTTGCCAAATCGCTCCCCGTAATAGGCGTTATGAACTTCAAGGTATAGGTCGTCGCCAGGCACGTCGATGATACGGGCTTGTTCTTCCCACTGCCCTGCGGACGCGCCGATTGTCTCCCCGCTGTCCCAATAGCGGATAACGGGGTAGGCATCCAACCGCTTTTGGAGCCCGTATGGGTCTGCCGTATTAACGGGCTCTGCGCCTGCTAATAGCTTTTGGTAGGTTTCATCGTTTATATAAAACATTGCTTTCTCCTTCTCATTGCCCCCGCGCAATGGCGGGGGTTAAAGCTCAATTCCAGCAGCACCGATCGATAAAGTCGCGGACTGCGGCCGTTGCGCTGGTGCACTCCGTGCTAACGCGCTTGCACACCTTGTGAACCCCGCAATGTTGAACTAGCGCATCCGCCTCCGCGTCGTATTCAACGGTTGCGGTATCGTCCTTTAGAGCAACGCGCATTAAAGTAGTAAGCGCTGCGGCTATGGCGTTCATCTGCTCAATCTCTTCTGGGTATTTCATTTTTGCGCCTCCTTAAAGAACTCGTCCTCTTCTTCCATTGCGGGGAAGACTGCAAGCTCCAGCGCGCCAATGCGGTTCCACAGGCGGTTGA
This sequence comes from uncultured Treponemataceae bacterium, assembly GCA_964509415.1. Taxonomy (GTDB): domain Bacteria; phylum Spirochaetota; class Spirochaetia; order Treponematales; family Treponemataceae; genus Avitreponema. The sequence goes on along the minus strand of CAZDXD010000124.1, from coordinate 2,368 downwards.
TTGTCTCTTCCTGCCGCTTGACCGTGCGTTCAAGCCAAGCGATCCTGTACTCGGCATCTTCCAGAAGGCGGCGCAGGCTATCGCATTTTCCCTCGATGTATTTCTGCAGAGCGCGGTCTTCTTTCATGTAGTCGGTGATGATTGTTGCGATTAACTCGTCATGCGAGTAGAGCCGCCGCCACACGGGATCGGCTGCGAGCCTTTCCTGCTCCTGCCTGATGGCTTCTTGCAACATGGGTGATAGCCCAAGCACGTTCTTTTCTGTTGTTTTGTTTTCCATTTCAAAACTCCTACAAATGTTTTGTTTAGGCGGGATTAAAAGAGCCGCCAGTCTCTTTCTAGCCTCTAAAAGAAACCGGCGGCTAAAGCTCTGTAGGAGTTCGGCCGTCAAGAGCGGCCGTGTCGCGAGGCTAAAGCGGCATGACTGCTCTCGACCCTCGCTGTGATTTTTTACAGCGATAAGTCTACAGTGACTTTAGCGCTTGTTGAGAACATTGTCAATCCCCTTTTTCAAAAATCAATGCAATTTTTTCGTTAGTTTTTCTAATTAATGCTCTATATATCTCTTAGTTTTTCTAATTGCCGATTTTTCCCTCAACATCGCAAGCGTTCACTCCGAAATTCAACTTGCCATGAAGTACCCGCACGCAAGAGCCCGGCTAAAGGAATACTTGGACGGCATAATCGCAGGCAAGTATACGCAAGTCCAGGTCGCCATGTGGACAAACTACACGCGCGAACACATCTGCCGGCTTTTAAAGCGCTACAAGCAAGAAGGCGAGGCCTGCCTCATAAACGGGCACAAGGGCAAGCCGGGCCCGCGCGCAATCCCGCAAGAGCTCAAAGACAAAATCATCAATATATACAAGCGCGATTTTGTCGACGACGGCACGGGCACCCAATTCACCATCTTCCGCGAAGCATTAAAGCAAGAGCACGGCATTAAGCTCGCTTACAACACCGTTTATAGAATACTCACCTCAGCGGGCATAGAGAGCCCCGAAAAGCGAAAGAAGGGCAGAAAAACGGCGCACCGCCCGCGGCAAAGAAGAGCCGCAGAAGGCGAGATGCTGCAAGCCGACGCCTGCTCTTTCGAGTGGTTTTGGCGGCTAGGTGATGCCGCCCGTTATGCCCTGCACGGCATGATAGACGACGCCACAAGCGAAATAACCGCCCTTTTCCTTGCGACAAACGAGTGCTCATACGGATACTACTCCGTTTTAGAGCAAACCATAAAAACGCGCGGCCTGCCCGCCGCCATCTACACCGACAAAAGCGCCATCTTTTGCGTAAATCCAAAAGAAAAAGACAAGCTCTCCGTTGAAGAGCAGCTGGCAGGAGAAGTGGAGCGGCGCACCCAGTGGCAGCGCTTGCTCTTCGATCTGGGAATAGGGCAAATCCTCGCGCACTCGCCGCAAGCCAAAGGCCGCATAGAACGCCTTTGGCGCACATTGCAGGCGCATATCCCAATCATATTCAAGCTGCGGGGCATAAGGACAATAGAAGAAGCCAACCGCTTTTTGCGCGACGAGTTTGTCCCCTTCTTTAATGCCAAATTCGCCGTGCCCGCAAAGGCTGCCCCCATTTGGAGAGAGCCGCCAAAGGGGTGGGAAGCGGAACTCTGCAACAAGATAGAGCGCAAGGCAAACAGCGCTGGCGTTGTCTCTTACATGAACCGCAAGCTGCTAGTAAACGCCCCTTGCGCCTGCCGCAAAGTAACCTTGTGCATATTCAGGGACAAAATCCTCGCCCTATATAAAGGAAGATATTACGATGTCGAGCTAGTGGAGGAGCCGCGCGGACGCGACCACGCGCCCGCAGTCTTGCGCGAGATCATCGACAAAACGCTAAAAACTGCGGGCAAGACGGCCTGTGGGTAGCTTACCCTTGCTCCGCAGCTTCCCGCGCCTCCACCTCATACGGGTTGTTGTCGTACCCATAGCGGATTAAATACCAAAGGTATTTTACGACAAACTTAAAGCGCCCCTCGCTTTCCACTTGCTCCAAGTGGTAGCACTCGTGCGCGTATGTCTCGTCCGACACCTCGTAAGGAGCGGGGTACGTCATGATGTTCTTCAAGAATGGGTCGATCATCGAAACCCGCTCCGAGCCCCGCATTTTCTTAAAAACGCGCAAGATAAGGTTATAAGGAAAATAAGGCTTCTTTACCGCAACCACAAAATCACCTCCCAATAAAGTAGCCGCCGACGAGCCCGCCTGCAACTCCCACACATAAGCTAATCGCACCCGTTATAATAGCTGTCCTCAAGCGCTTGTTGTCGTACCTCTTTAAGGACGCCCGCGCTTCGGTCAAGGCTTGCCTCGACTCTGTCAGCGCTTGCTGCGAGTTCCGCAACTCCTCCGCCGA
>CAZDXD010000123.1:0-4333 GCA_964509415.1 uncultured Treponemataceae bacterium | reverse complement strand
CTGCGGAATGACGGGATCAAAACCCGTTGACTTACCACTTGTCGACGTCCCAAAGCATGAGTAAAGCCTGCAAAATGCGCTGAATTATGCGCCTACTCTTCTAAAGGGGCGCCCTCTTCCACATGCCCGGCATTATACTCCGCGAGTATTTTATCCTGCATTTTTCGGCGAAAGTCAAGGTTTATTGGATGAGCAATGTCCCTAAACTCGCCATTGTCGATTTTCCTGCTTGGCATGGCAATAAAAAGCCCTTGCTTCCCCTCGATTATCTTTACATTGTGCAGAACAAAGCAGTTGTCGAATGTGACGGTAACATAGGCCTTAAGATTGCCTTCGGCAGTAACCTTCCTGATTCGGATGTCGGTAAGCTCCATAGCCGGCCCTCCTTTAATTACGACACGCAAAATTGTCTTTTATATTTTATTTTACCACTGGCGAAAAATCAAGAAAAAAGAATTTATGGCAGCTTTGCCAAAGGCGCGAAAGCATACAAAATGCCTCTTCCGCCTCGCGCGCAGCTTCAAAAATGCCGAACACTGCGGAGCCTGAACCGCTCATGCTACAAAAATGCGCCCCAGCGCTTTTAAGGTCTGAAAGCGCCTTCAAAATGGGCGGATACTTTGCGCATAAAACATCAGTAAAGCTGTTAAAAAAGCGCCATTCCTTTGGCGGGCGCAGGTATTCTCCAAGCATATCTGCCGCCCTGTCTTTGACCGTATCTGTGCCTGCAGCTGTATCCGCGCAATAGGCAGCGGCGGAACAGGAGGCGCGGGAAAAATCAAGAAGCGAATACGCTTCTTTTGTTGAAGAATTGACAGCAGGCCAGATTGCAACCCCAAAGAGATTTCTCGCTCTGCTAAAGCGAAAAAGCTCCTCTCCGCGCCCAGAAACAAAAGCAGTTCCCCCGCGAATAAAAAACGGGCAGTCGCTTCCGATTTCAAGCGCCATAGCCTCAAGCTCTTCTGCGCTTAGCCCCGTGCCGTAAAGCGCGTCAAGGGCGCGCAAAGCCGCAGCCCCGTCAGAAGAGCCGCCGCCAAGCCCCGCCGCGGCGGGAACCCGCTTTTCAAGGGCAAAAGAAGCCCCGCCTTTAATTCCCGTCTTTCGCCTGAAAACAGAAAAAGCGCGGCTTATTGTGTTATCAGGCGGAAGGCTCGATTCCCGGCAAAAAACGCGGCATTCGCCGTCATTTTCAAGCCTAGACGCGGAAAGCGTATCGCAAAGCGAAATAAGCTGAAAAATGCTTTCAATATTATGGAAGCCGTCCGCTCTTTTTTCTTTTACATCGAGATGGAGGTTAATTTTGCAGGGCGCGTCAACAATGATTTTCCGGTCTTTCATGAAGAAATAAGTAGCAAAAAAAACAAAAAAAAACAGCTGCCATGTTGACAGAATACATATCACTATTTAATCTAAAAAAGGCTCTTGCAAAGAGCTTCAGCAAAATCTATAAAAAGCAGGATGTGGTTCTATGTTTACACAATTTGATTCGGAAAGTGATTTTTCTTCTGAAGTCTACATGTTCAATGATGCATACGATGACTACGAAGATGATGACTTTGAAGATAACGCGGACGATGACGATTTTGATGACTTCGATGATGAAGACGATGACTTCGATTTAGACGAAGACGATGACTTCGATGAAGATGACGACTTCGATGATGAAGACGATGACTTCGACGATGAAGACGACGACTTTGATGACGACGAGGACGACGACTTCGACGATGAAGATGACGACATGGGTTACGACGATTTTCAGTAAAACCATGCCATGGCTGGAAATACATTTGGTTCAGCTTTTAGAATCACAACCTTTGGCGAAAGCCACGGCGCAGCTCTTGGCGTTGTAATTGACGGATGCCCAGCAGGGCTTCCACTGGACGAAAGCGCCATACAGAAAGACCTTGACCGCAGAAAGCCTGGTGGCGCAAGCGCCGCTTCCACTCCGCGATCGGAGCCTGACAGGGCGGAAATCCTTTCAGGCGTTTTTCGCGGCAAAACCACAGGCACGCCGATTTGCATACTTATCAAGAACACGGCGCAAAGGTCAGAAGACTATTCCACGCTTGAAAGCACATTCCGCCCCGGACACGCTGATTTTACATATTTTCAAAAATACGGGCATAGGGATTACAGAGGCGGCGGCAGGGCATCCGGCAGGGAAACTGCTGCAAGGGTTGCAGCAGGAGCTGTCGCAAGGGCTCTTATGGCGCAGCAGGGTGTTTTTTTTCAAGCGTGGACAGAGGAAGCCGCAGGAATAAAGTGCGTCGAATGGGACGAGGCTGAAATAGAAGAAAACCCCATGCGCGCGCCAGACAGAAATGCCGCGGAAAAAATGCTCAAAGCCATAGAAAAGCTGCGCTCCGAAGGCAATTCCGCAGGCGGCATTGTAGCCGCGCGCATTTACGGGGAAATGCCCGCGGGTCTGGGCGAGCCGGTGTTTGATAAATTCGAAGCCCTTCTCGCCCACGCTGTCCTTTCAATCGGCGCGGTAAAGGCAATAGAGTTCGGCGCGGGCTTTTTAAGCGCGAGGCTCACGGGCGCTGAATGCAACGACCCGATTTTTGCAAAAGAAGGCGTTTTTTCTTTCGGAAAAAACAGCGCAGGCGGTACGCTTGGAGGCATTTCAACGGGGCAGGAAATCACTTTCAGGGTTTCCGTAAAACCCGTCCCCTCGATTGCAATAAAGCAAAAAACGGCAACGGAAGCGGGGGAAGAAACTGAAATTTCAATTTCAGGGAGGCACGATGCCTGCCTCTGCCCGCGCATTGTTCCCGTAGTGGAGGCCATGTCAGCCCTTGTAACCGCAGACCTTTACTTGAGGAACCTTTCTGCAAGGCTTTAGCCACGTGAAAAATAAAAAGTTTGCTTCTTTCGTCTAAAGCGTGATATTATATTCGCATGGACCTAAAAGAAATTAAAGAAGCGATTGAAGCCGAATTTGTAGAAGGCACGGAATCTGCGCGCCCTGTGGAAATTCTTTCAGCATGCGGCGCCGATTTAATGAGCGACGTTATGGCCTTTGTAAAGGACCAGGTGCTTCTTTTAACGGGGCTTATCAACGTGCAGGTAATCCGCACGGCAATGCTTATGGACATTCAGGCAGTCTGCTTTGTAAGGGGCAAGTCCCCCAATCAAGAGATGATAGACCTTGCAAAGGAAAACGGCATTGCCCTCCTAAAAACAAGGCTTCCGATGTTCCTTGCCTGCGGAAAACTCTACGAAGCCGGCGTTCGCCAGGGCGGTGTTCGAGAGATAGACTGACGGACTTCTCCATGGAGTACCACTACACCGTCCCGGGAGATGACATCGCCCGCGCTGGCAAAGCTTCATCCGAAATAAAAAAAGACCTCAAGAGACTCGGTATAGAGCCAGAAATAATAAAGCGCACAGCCGTAGCCATGTACGAGGCCGAAATGAACATGGCGGTGCACGCCGGAGGCGGCAAGGCGGACGTTTTTGTGGACGAGAGCGCCATTACAATAATAATGAGGGACGAGGGACCAGGCATTCCAGACATTGAGCTTGCCATGCAGGACGGATACTCCACAGCCCCCGATGTCGCGCGGGAAATGGGCTTTGGCGCAGGCATGGGCTTGCCAAACATAAAGGGCAATGTGGACGAATTCAAAATCAGCTCAAGCCCAGGCTGCGGCACAACGCTTACAATGAAAATCAATATAAAAAAAGATACCGATGCCGAGTTAAGCATATCGGCTGCGCTGTCAGATTGCTAACCTTATTGTGGCAGTTTTTGACGAAAGCATAAAAAAAGAAAAAGCCGCCCTCCGCGCCAAAATGAAAGCGCAGATATCTGGCGCGGAAGGCTTTGCAGCGCCCGCGGTTGAAGGCACGCCTCTTGCTTCCATGATTTCAAAAAGCAAGACGGTTTTCGCCTTTGTTTCTATGCGCGGGGAGCCTGACACGGAGCCTGTCTTTAAGCTCGCACTTGAAAGCGGCAAAACCCTCCTTCTTCCGCGCATAAGCGGCAAGAACCTTGACTTTATCGCCTTTTCAGGAAATCGCGCCGAGCTTTGCGCAAGCCGCTTTGGAACGCTTGAGCCCACATCTGGCGAGCGCCTTTTTTCCGCGGCAGGCACAAGCAGCAAAGAAAACGCAAAAGAATCCCTCCCCTTCCCCGCTCTTATCCTTGTGCCGGGACTCGCCTTTGACAGAAAAGGCGGTCGTCTAGGTCGGGGCGCGGGCTTTTACGACCGCTTTCTCCATGAGTTTTCGCTACAGTTTCCGCGCACCTCCTACAGCTTTTTGGTGGCGGGCTTTTGCTTTCCCCATCAAATAATCAGCAAAGTCCCCGCGGAAGAAACTGACT
>CAZDXD010000122.1:0-4347 GCA_964509415.1 uncultured Treponemataceae bacterium | reverse complement strand
AAGGGTCAAAGGGTCAAAGGGTCAAAGGGTCAAAGCTCCTCTTCCAATGTAGAGTATATCATAAGCGATTTGTTTTTGTCAAGGGGTTTTTAGTTTTTTAGTTGCCTAGTTGCCTAGTGTTTTAGTTATCTAGTTGCCTAGCAAACTGATTAACGCGCTCATCGTCTGTGTATCTCATGCCACAAGCACCTTCTCTTGCATAACCCGCCTGTTCTAGTCTACTGTCGACAGTCGACAGTCGTCAGCAGCTGACAGACTGATGACTACTTACAAAACCTCAGTCGACAGCAGCAAGCTTTAAGGCTTAAACCTTAAGCCAAATGTTAAGGAATTGTTAATTTACAGAGAGTCAGTAGTGTACTGACGAATCATCAGCAGTAAGCTGATGGATCGTCAGCAGTAAGCTGGCGGATAGTCAGCAGTGTGCTTGCCGCAAGGCGGGCGGTCTGCCCACTGCCGACTGTCCTAGCCCGCTTAGAGAGTCCTGCTTAGCTGGCTAGATGAGTCTGCATTAGCTGGCTACTAAATGTGCAAGTAATGCTGAGTGCTGCCTTCCGGGCGGTGCCCGTCAGATTGCTGGGCTCGCCTTCAGCGTATCGCGCGCTTGGCGCAGAGCGGGCGCACGTGCGCAAAGCGTTCACTCAAAAGCTACAGGCGGAGCTTTAGCTCCGCCGCTGATGGCTTACCCCTTGCTCCGCTACTTGCTAAAGCCGCTGTAGGCTTGCTCCTTGCTTTACTCCTTGCCCTCCCCGCCCATGGCGAGGCAGCTAGCCGCTCCCAGCCATACGGGCGGGGGTTTAAGTAGCCGCTAGATTTCAAGCTGTAGGGGCAAGGCTTGCGGAGCTCCGCCTTGCCCCGCTTGAAAAGCTAGCGGCGGCATTCTGCTGTCGCTGCTGGCTGCTGACTGCTGAGCACACAGCACTGGGTACTGGGATTTTTATTTACAGAATTATCTACTAGGAACTCATAAGCTAATCACCGAACTATAACGCCTTGACCACAACCCATTCCGCGGGGTAAATTGTAATACTATGGCAGAACACAGCGACAGCGGCATTCTTGATTTGGAAGAAGAAGATTACAATACCGTTCTTGCGCCTGACATTGAGTTTGAAGGGCTTATTGAGTTTTCAGACCCGCTGATGATTAAGGGAAAAGTACGCGGAAAGATTAACGCCTCTAGCGACCTTCTTGTGGACGCGGGCGCGGTAGTCAATGCCGACATTAAAGCCAGCCGCGTTGTGATTAAGGGCACAGTCAAAGGAAACATTACTGCGGAAAAGATTGTGCGGGTTTTAAGCTCCGGAAGCCTTACGGGAGACATTACCGCGCCGGAGGTTGTTCTTGATACAGGCTGTTTTTTCTCGGGCGTATGCACCATGATAAGGGAGCAAGCCTGATGCGGCGCGGCAGTATTATCTTTGCGCTTTTCGCGGCGGCAATCCAGCTTTTGCTTCCGGCTGCCGTTTCCGCGCAGACAAAGCCTGACGCGCTGGTTCTCTACAGGCAGGGGCGGTATTCCGAATCCATCGATGTTTGCCTTGCCGAAATAGAAGAAAATGCCCGCAATCTGGACAGCTACGTTGTTCTCTGCTGGTCGCTTGTAAAGGCTGAACGCTATGAAGAAGCTGAAACTTGGGCGGCAAGAGGGCGCGGCGTTTCCCGCTATGACCCAAGGCTCCTCGAAATAGCGGGAGAAGCCCTATATTATCAGGGAAAAAACGAAAGAGCGCTAGAGCTTTTTCAGGAATACATTGCATACGCGGCGGCCGGCGCGCGCATGACCGACGTTTACGACTTTATGGGCAGCATTTTTCTGCGCATGGGAAAGTACCGTCACGCCGATATTGCCTTTTCTACTGCCCTTCAATACGACTCCCTTTCCCCAGAACGCTGGGTGCAGACAGGCTACGCGCGCGAAATGGCGGGCGAGTTCCGCTATTCGCTTGACGCATACGACAGGGCGCTGAGCTTGAGCCCGAACAACAGGGATGCAAGCCGCGGCAGAGACCGCGTTATAAGCAAAATGAATTAAAATGCAAACGGAGCTTTTTTCTGTTTGCTTTGGCACATTAGGCTGCCGCCTTAATCAGCTTGAAACGGAAGAAATAGCCGCCGCCTTCCGCGCCGAAGGGTTCAAAACCGAAAGCTTCCGCGCTCTAGACACGGGCGGAGCAAAAGACGGCGAGCCTCATGCCACCTTCCTTTGCATAATAAACACCTGCGCCGTTACCGCAAAGGCGGAACAAAAAGCGCGAAGGATTATCCGCCTCGCGCTTAAAAGCGCCGCTTTTGCCGCCGTCATTGTTACAGGCTGCTATGCCCAAACCGATGGGGAAAAAATAAAGCGGCTGGGCAGCGCAAATGGAAAAGAAAAAGATGAGCCGCCTGAAAAACTTGTTGTGTTTCCGGGAAGGCTAAAAGACTCGCTTAAAAGCCTAGCCTTTCATTTAAGGCTTTTTATTGAAGCCTGCGGCAACTCCGCGCCGCCCTCCCCTGCCGCGCTTGCAGGCATAATCCGTGATTTCTGCCTTGCAGAAGAAAAAGCCGGCACTGAAAAGCGGGCAAGCCCAAGCGCGCCGTTGCGCATTGAAACTGCCGCTGCCGCATTGCCCGCGGGAGAAGACCTTTTCCGCTTTCACTCGCGCGCTTCGGTTAAAATACAGGACGGCTGCTCTAACGCTTGCACTTTCTGCAAAACGCGCCTTGCCCGCGGCCCCTCCGTTTCCGTGCCGTCGGACAAGATTATCGAGCGCGCAAGGCAAATTGAAAAGGCGGGCTTGGGCGAGGTTGTCTTGACCGGCGTAAACCTTCACCAGTACCGCGACCCCATCACAGGGTGCGGCCTTGAGGGGCTTTTAGCTTTGCTTTTGGAAAGCACGGAGCGCATTTTTATAAGAATATCAAGCCTTTACCCCGAAAGCATAACGCCCGCCTTTGCGCAAGCTATTGCCGATAAAAGAATTTGCCCGTTTTTCCATCTTTCGCTCCAGTCCGGAAGCGAAAAAATTATCGCTCTTATGGGGCGCGATTACAGCCCGCGCCAAATCAGGGAGGCGGTAAGCCTTTTGCGCGGCGCGAAGCACAAGCCCTTTATTTCCTGCGACATTATTGCGGGCTTTCCGGGAGAAACGGAAGAAGACTTTAAGATGACAGAGGAACTCTGCGCGGAGATGGATTTTGCGCATATCCATGTCTTTCCGTTTTCGCCGCGGGAGGGAACGCCTGCCGCCTCCATGAAGGGGCGCGTGCCCGAGCGCGTTTCCCGCGAAAGAGCCGCGCGGCTTGAAGCGCTTTCCCGCGAAGGGAAAAGGCGTTATTATGCGTTCTGGGCGGGAAAAACGCTTCCCGGCATTTTTGAGTATTCGCAGGAAACGCAAAAAACCCAAGTGTTTACCGTAAACGCCCTTTCCCTTCCGCTTGACTGTTCCGGTTTTGAAGGCGCGGGCGGCACAAGCGCGGAATCCTTCATGAGAAACCCGCAAGATTTCCGAGGCGCGCCTGTATCAGTAAAAATATCCTGCGGGGGGAATAGCGAAAATCTTTCAAATTTCAGCGCAACGCTGGAAAATTTTCTTCCCACAAGCGCTGCTTTGTGCTAAACTTACGCAGGGCAATTCCTGCGGGACTTTGCACAAAAGGAGCAATTTATGAGGCTTTCAAAACTGAGCTTTTCCGTCTGTATGTTGGCGGCGCTATTAATGCTTTCCGCGTGCAGCGATTTTTTTACAACGTCGCTTGCATCAGGGCTCGCTCGTAGCATTGACTATTCTTCGCTTTCCCTTGACCAGCTTTTAAGCCTTGCCACAACGCGAGGAGTAACTAGCTCTGTCGCGGCAAAGGAGATTCTCGCTGCCCTTGCGGACTACAGCGAGAGTGAGCTTAAAGACCTTTCAGTTGAAGAAAAGGAGACAATTCTTAATACGGCTATAAACGCTACCTTAGATCTTGACTCCGTTCTTAACCTTGTGGATAGCGTTTCGGACGAGAATGTAGATAGTGTGCTTGAACAAATCTATGAGCTTGTGGATAGCGACGTTGACACAACGGCGATAAGCGTCATTTTGCAAGACGAAGACACGCTAAATAATGCGGATGTGGACACCATTATTTTAGCCGCAGCCGCCTATGTAATCTCCGAAGCCAGTAGCCCGGAGGATATAGACACTAGTCTGGTAACTAGCGTGGTATCAGCACTAGAAAATAGGGATGATCTTTCCGATTCCATGCTTGGTGGCTACCTAGACACTATCTTAGGCGCAGGTAACGGCAACGGGAGCTAAAAAAAGGAGCAGAAACATGAAACTAAATAAAAGATTAATCCTTACGGCTTGCGTTGCAGCCTTA
>CAZDXD010000121.1:0-4358 GCA_964509415.1 uncultured Treponemataceae bacterium | reverse complement strand
GACTTGTCGCCTTCGGATGCCGCAATGCGCCGCGTGTTCCTAAGCGCGGGCAGGTAAATCCACTGGTCGTCCGCGCGCCCCTTGTTTTGCACCTGCAAAAAGCGCGTGTCCTTCACCGCCGCGGGCGACCTAAAGATGATCACAACGGACGAAAGCCCGCCTGAGCTTTTTGAGTACTCCTCAATGACGCGGCTTTCAGTCTGCCCGTTCTTGTCAATCAGCTCCATCTGCACGAGCGTGTGCGTGTACGAAGGCTCCTTTACGTCCTTAACCTGCTGCATTACGGTTCTGCCGTCAATCGCGAATGCCGCTTGTGAAAGCGCAAAAGCGCACACGGTCGCAAATACTGCCTTAAAAAGCCTTTTCATCGTTATTCCTCCTAAAAAGATTAATTCTCTTGATTTTGCCGCAAAGTCTTTGCCGCCTCATCCTTTGGCCGAATGAACTTAGGATCAAAAAGGACGAGGAAGCCGGGAATTACCGTCATCGCCAAGACGGAGCTTGAGCACATGACAACGGCGACAAGTATTCCTATGTAGCGCAGCACCACGAACTCCGAGAAGACCAGCACCAAAAAGCCCAAGCCCACCGCAATGGCGTTTGTGACAATGCCGCGCCCGCTTTTTGCGAACGTCGCGGACAGGACATCCTGCAAGTTTGACGTGAGCGCGCGCTCGTTCCTGTATGTTGTGAGGAAGTGGATTGTGTAGTCAATGCCTACGCCGATTGCAACGGACGCGATTATGCTTGTAACAAGGTCCAGCTTGATTCCCGCAAGCCCCATCACCATATAATTGAGCAGGATTGTAAGGGCGAGCGGCACCGCGCCTAAAAGCCCCGCAAGCACCGAGCGGAACGACACCATGATGATTACAAACACGCTTAAAAGCGAAAAGACAAGGCTGGAAATTTGGCTTGAGACGATAAGGTCTGTCATCACCCGCTGCATTTCGGCCGAGCCTGTGGGATAAATGGTGTACCCTTCCGGGAAATGGTTTGCCGCGTAATTTTGCGCATCCTGCGAGATGGCGCTAAAGGCTTCCGTGTTGTGCACCCTAAGCTGGAGCAAAATGCGAATGCTGCTCGGCGCAAGCGCGTCATCGGCAAAGCTGTCGAGCGAGCCGCTAAAAAGCAAAAGGTACTGCGAAATCAAATCCGAAAGCTCCGCGCGAGTCACGGCGGGGTACTTCTCCGTGTCGTAGGGAATTTCGTAGTAAAGCCTGCCATTGTAGTTTAGCTCCCTTTCCAGTGCGGCGACAATGTCGTCAACGGAAGCGCGCGCCCCGCCGGCTTGGGCATATGCCCTGTTAAGGAGGGCGAGCCCCTCCTCCAGCGTGATGGTTTCGCTCAAGCGGCGGGAGAACTCAATGTTGGGGTCGACATAGTCGGAATAGCTATAAGAGCTGTCATCCTCTTCAAAACCAAAGCCGAATGAGAACAACTCCCCGCCTTCGTCATCGGAAAAGAAACTGCTGCTATAGAAAGAGTCGTCAGAGAAAGAGCCAAAAGAGAAAAGCTCCTCACCCTCGCTTTCTTCATAATTGCCGCTGTCGGCGTAGAGCAGCGGGTCTGGGATATGCATGACTTGGTTCATGCGCTTGATAAACGTTGTAAACGAAACCGCCTTGCCGATTTCTGGATACTTTGCCACAAGGTAATTTTGCAAGTCGTCAACGGGCTTTAGGATTTCAGGGTTTGTCATCGCCCCCTTCTCCTCGCCCTCGACAATGAGGTAAAGGCTATTCGCGCCCGCAAAGTTTTCATTTACATAGTCAATGTCCTGCCGGAAATCCGAGTCGGCGGAAAAGTACTCGATAATCGCGCTGTCAACGTCAAGGCGGCTAAGCCCAAAGTACGAGCAGACGCAAATCGCGCCAATAAAGAGCGCGAGCCGCCCGCCGCTTCCGCACAAGGTCCTGTAAATGTTGATAAGCGTTGATCCCACCTTTGCCTTTCCGCCCGCCGCTTGTCGCTGTTCTTCCCGCTTTGCTGCTCTTTCGGTGAGCTTCTGCATTAAACGTGAGCGCGCCCCTATCTTTGACACGGGCTTTGCCGCAAGCAGCACGGGGATAAGTATTACGGAAAGAATAAGTGCTACTGCCACGCCGATTGCGGAAAAGACGGCGAAGCTATGCAGAGGCTGAAGCGGGCTTGTTACAAGCGAGGCGAAGCCCGCCGCCGTCGTAAGCGCCGCCAAAAAAACCGCCAGCCACACGTCCTTCAATCCCGCCATAATAATCTCGATATGCTCGTCCTTTGAGGGCGCTGAATCGTGCTTTTGCAGGCAAGCGTCAAGCGCGGAGTAGTAGTGCGTAAGCACATGAATGCCGTAAGCCGACCCTACGCCTATTAGCGCCACGGGGATTACGGATGAAACGAGCGTAAAAGTTACGTCAAAGAGCGACATAAGGCCGCAGGTCCAAATGGTGCTAACCAGCACGGTGATGAGCGGGAGGAGCGTGCCGTCCAGCGTCTTGAAAGACAAGAAAAGCGTTATAAGAACGATGACAGACACAAGCGGCACAAGGCGCGAGAGGTCAGAGAGCATAAATGTTTCGATATTCTCGCCCGTTACGGGGTCGCCGAAGAACTTTACCGTTAGGGGCGTGTCCGCCGTTTCTTCAAAGATAACTTCCCGCACGGCATTGAGCACCCACTTGGTTTCAGCCGGCTCAAGGTCGGGCGTGATCGCAGCCTGTATTTGAACCGCGCGTCCATCGTCAGAGATAATAACGCGGTCGTACATGTCCTGCCAGTCGGCAAGCCGGCGGCGCACTTCAGCAAGCTCATCTGATGTTCCTGTAAAGCCATCCGGCAAAAGGGTTGAAGCCGCAAGCGCGCCGTTATCGCCATAGACATAGTCAATGCCTGTGAGTGACTGGACGCTCTCTATATAGTCAAGCTCTTCAAGCCGCTGCGTAATGCGGTCAATCACATTGAGGTATTCCGCCGTGATAATTGAGGGCTCATCGGTTTCCAGCGAAATTGCCATCGCGCTCATGCTGCCAAAGACTTCTTCGGCATCGAGCATTTTTTGATAGGATTCATGCTGTTGCGGGGTAAAGGAGCGCATTGAGTTTTCAATGCGGAGACCGCCGAGCTGTATCGCAAAAAACACAGTGACGGCAAGAACCGCGATGATAACAACCCACGGATGCTTCAAAAGCCTTTTCATGAAACTCTCCCCTCTAAAAAACCCTGTCTGCTGAAATTGCGCAATGGTCTAAAAACTTAAACCTTATAATACGAATATACTCTATTTATATGAAGCCGTCAAGAAAAATTAGATCGACAGCGTCTGCTTGCAGGCGGACAAGCTCTGCGTTATAATCAACGCTTGGAATTTGTATGCTTTTTAACTCGTTTGTCTTTATTTTTGCCTTTGCGCCAATAACGTTCGCGTTGTGGGCGCTTTTGCGGCGCTATGGCTTTGCGCGGGCGGCTGTTGCTGCGCTGCTTGCGGCGTCTTTTTTCTTTTACGCATGGTGGAATCCGCCGTACCTCCTTTTGCTTGTAGCGTCAATTGCCATAAATTACGCGCTGCACCGAGCTATCCTCTATTTTAGAAAGGCGGATGCGCAAAGATTAGCAAAAGCGGCAGCTGTCATCGGCGTTGTCTTTGACATTGTCTTTATTGGCTACTTTAAGTACAAGAACTTCTTTTTATCTAACATTGACGCGCTTTTAGGAAGGCAGGGCGTGTACACTGAGCTTTTCTTGCCGCTCGGCATTTCCTTTTTTACCTTTCAGCAGATTGCCTGTCTTGTGGACACATATAAAGGAAAGATTGAAAAGATTAATCCGATAGACTACGCGCTCTTTGTGGCGTTTTTCCCGCAGCTTATAGCGGGACCAATCGTAAAGTGCGAAGACCTTGTGCCTAAAATCCGCTCCGCCTCAAAAGAGCGCAAAATAAAAGCGGATGCCGTCTGCTTAGGCCTTTGCGTCTTTGCCTGCGGGCTTTTCAAAAAGATAGTGATTGCAGACCACTTTGCGCCCATAGCGGCGCAGCTTTTTGACGGGACTGTTGCCCCTACTTTTTACGATGCGGCGTTTGGAACGCTTGCCTACACCTTGCAGCTTTATTTTGACTTTTCAGGATATTCTGACATGGCGCTGGGCTTAGGTCTTTTGTTTGGCATTCCGCTGCCTCAAAACTTCGATTCTCCTTACCAGAGCTGCTCGATTATCGACTTTTGGCGCAGATGGCACATGACGCTCTCTAGCTTTCTAAAGGAGTACGTGTACATACCGCTTGGCGGAAATAGGCGGGGGGGGGGGCGCAGATACTTAAACCTCTTTCTTACCATGCTGATAGGCGGCCTATGGCACGGCGCGGGCTGGAACTTCGTGCTGTG
>CAZDXD010000120.1:0-4427 GCA_964509415.1 uncultured Treponemataceae bacterium | reverse complement strand
CCGCTTGTTTTACAGGCATGTACCGTTTTGAGCTAAAAACCTTTATTGCTGTAGCCGAATGCGGCAGCTTCAACGCGGCGGCGGAAAAGGCGTTCATTTCCCCGACAGCGGTGATGAAGCAAATAAACCAGCTTGAAAGCCAGCTTGGGCTAAAACTCTTCAAGCGCTCAAATCGCGGGCTTGAGCTTACCGCTGTCGGCAAGGCTTTCCTTAAAGAAGCCGCCTACATCATCTCGTACTGCGACAGCGCGGTAAAGCGCCTGCAAGAGCTTCAGGGGAATACTCCGCGCGTTATCCGCGTGGGCTCATCAATGCTCAACCCCTGCAAGCCGTTCATGGACCTGTGGAACAAGGCGGGTGGCGCGTTCCCGCAGCTAAAAATACAGGTAATCCCATTTGAGGACACCGCGCGCGGTATTTCTGACGTAATAGCGCAGGTAGGAACTGCCTTCGATTTTATCATCGGGCCGATGAACTCGCTGAACTGGTTTAATATGGTAGACTTCTGCCAGATTGGCACATACAAGAAAATGATCGCCGTGCCCGCCGCCGACCCGCTCGCGGAAAAGGAGCTCCTTGACCTTGAGGACCTGCACGGGCGCACAATGGCAATGGTAAGCCGCGGGGACTCGCCCGTCAATGACGAAATCAGGGACTTCCTCGAAAGGAAGCACCCCGAAATCGCCCTTTTGGACATGGGCGACCATTACGACATTTCTGTCTTTAACTGGTGCGCCGAAAACGACATTCTTCTATTGAATATCGAATGCTGGAAAGACATTCACCCCGGCCTTGTAACGCTGCCCGTCAACTGGGATTTTGCTCTTCCCTACGGGCTCTTGTACTCCAAAAACCCCTCCGATGACGCGCTCGTCTTTCTTGAGGCGGTAAAGGCGGCTTTTGATTTGCAGGAGGCTTAGCGCTTCTTAGCTCCTGCGCTGGGTATCCAAGGCTTTTTAGCGGCAACTGCGTCATTGTAGGCTTCCAGCTTCCGCATTTGTTCTACCACATGAGGCATATCCATCCGCCGAACCATCTCGCTGATAATTCTCTCGCCCTCGTCAGCAAGGGCGTTTCTTGTCTCCTCGTCAGGAACGGCTGTAGTGGACATGTGGTCTTTTTGCTCCGCAAAGCAATAGCCAATGGCGGCGCTCTGGTAAGCCAAGGCGAAAATGTCGTTAAACGGAGCGCAGCTTTGCGGCTCGCTGTGCTGGTATGCGGAGGTTAGCGGAATGTCCTCAAGCCGCCCCATAACCTTATAAGCGCCTACCGTGATGGCGTGAAAGCTACTTAAATCCTTAAACAAGTCGGCGGCGCTTTTTGCCATTTGCAGGGAAAGGTCCATGTAGAGAATCGGCACGCCTGTTTCGTCAAAGAAATCCCGAACCATAGGGCTGCACGTCATGTGCGCGGGTCCGTGAAAGCTAATGTAAACCTGCCGCTTAAAGCCCTGTCTAAGCAGGCTATGGGCAATGGCGGAAAGATAGTCAATTCCCTGCCTAATGCTAACCTGCACTGTCCCCCTGCCAGAGGCGGTAGCCCCCGCGTAAAAGTAAGGAAGGCCTGTAAGCACAAGGCCGTCGCAGGCTTCCGCCATTCGCAGGGCGTACGCCTCGCTTATAACCGTTTCGCTGTCAAGCGGAAATCCGCCGTGCATTTCCACGGTTCCCACAGGCACGATGATAATGTCGTTGCCCTCAAGATATTCTTCCACCTCGCTATTTAGCAGCTTAGGCAATATTCGTGTGCGCAGTTCCATAAGCAAATCTCCTATTTTCTAAAGAAAGCAAGCCTTATTTTCCCTCTCTGCGGGCTGCCATTTGTGCGCGGATTTCTGGGGTAATGTTCCAAATAAACTTGAAGGAAACCCAAGAAATAAGGACAAACACCGCGGGCGTAAGAACGCAAAGCGCCTTTATGCCGGTGATAGTGCCTGCCGCCTGAACGGAAGCCCCCGCCTGATAGCCGATTAGACCGAGCGCGAAAACCGCCGCCGAGTTCCCTATCGTTTGTCCAAAGCGGCGCGCAAAGTTAAACGTGCCATAGATAGTGCCTTCGGTTCTCTTGCCGGTTACCATTTCGTTGTACTCGGTAACGGTAGCGACAAGGCCCCACTGCATATAGATGGAAACGCCGGTAAACCCTGACGCGATACAGCTCCACACCATATAAACCCACGCGCTAATATCGAATGTCATCATGACGGCAAACAGGCCTACATAGCAGGCGGCGGCTAAAAGCAGACAGGCGCGGACCATCTTTTCAAGCCCTATTTTCTTGCTAACCAAAGGGCAGACAGCCAGCGACACTATGCCAAGCACCATGCCAAAGCTGCTCTGGATGGACATTATGCCGATATTGCCCAAAACATCGGCGTACATATAGGTTCCAAGCGTTGAAGCCACATACTGCTGGGTGCAAATGCAAATGCCGTGGATAATGAGGGCAACGTATGCGCGATTTTTGCGGAAGTTGTTAAGGATATCGCGAGGCTTTACGCTATCCCCTGTGGAAACCGCCTCTACAGCGGCAAGGTTTCGCTCTTCTGTCCAAAAGTAGTGCAAGAGGCAGCACACAAAGCCAATTATCGCGCAGACGGCAGCCCCGCTCCCGAATGCGAAGGAGGTGTCGCCGTACCTTGCGAGAAGCTGCGGCAAAATCATCAGGGGCAGGACGTTCCCGACAAGAGAGCCAAAGCCGCGCGCGCTTGAAAGCGTGGAGCGCTCCGCGTCGTTATTTGCCATCGCGCCAAGTAGAGAGCCCATGGGAATGTTGAACATGGTGTAGCAGGCTTCATAAAAGATTTTGCAGAAGAACAGCACCACCAGCATGGCTGTCCCCTGGAAGAGCGTTGGCACTGTCCAGAACACGATGGCGGTAATGCACAAAAGCGGCGAGACGCGGATTAGCCAAGGGCGGAACTTGCCTTTGGGGTTTTTGTTTTTCGCATAGATCCTGTCCATTAAGATGCCCATCAGCGGGTCGTTGATTGCATCCCATGTATTCCAGATAAGAAGAAGGACAGCCAGAACTGCCGTGTTCACGCGAAGCACGTTGGTGTAGTAGCGGGTAACCATAGCGCCCATCAGCGCGAAGGTCATGCACCCGCCAAGGTCTCCCATAGCGTAGCCAATCTTGTGCTTGAGCGTAAGATTGCTGGATGCGGTTGTCGATGCCATAAAACTCTCCTTATAAAAGACAAAAGCTGCGCAAAAGCGCGCTCGTTGCATTTCTGCACATTGTAACCCCGCCAACGCGCAAAGTAAATTGAAAAATCAGCAAAAAACATTGCAAATCCGTCAAATGCATGGGATACTATGAAAACTTTAAGCGAAAGGATAAAGGCGCTTTTATGAAAATAAGCCAGCTGCGGCGAATAGCGAACGCGGACAGCCGCGTTGCGGTTTCCGCGCTAAAAGCGGATATCCGCGGCATTCTTTGCAAAAACGGCATCGACATCTCATCCCTTTATCAGGAAATGGAGATGGACTCCCTCTTTGTCGACACGCACGACGACACAAGCGGCAACGCCGACACGGTTCAGCTTCATAGCCATCTCTTTTACGAGCTTCTTTATTGCCGCAGCAACGGCCTTGAATACCTTTTGGGAAGCTCCCGATACCATGTGCAGAAAGGCGACGTGATTTACATTCCGCCGGGGGTAAACCATCGCCCCCTTTCCCTTGAAAAGCTTGTCGAACCATACAACCGCTATGTAATCTGGATAAGCTCAGGATACGCGGCTGCCTTAAAAAAAGGCTTCCCCGGCGAGGAGCTTTTGCCGGATGAGCCGTTTCTCCTCCGCACTTTGGGCACGGACTGGGAGGATTTGGGCTTTATGTTCCAAAGCGGCGTTCAGGAATCGCTTGAAGGCGGCGCGGGCTGGCAGGCGGCTGTATGCGGAAACACATTGCAGTTTCTTGTGCATATAATGCGGGCGCGATCCGGCAGGACGGCTCTCCGCCCGCCTGCGGAAAAGCGAGAGCTTCTGGACGACATCATCCTCTATATTGAAAAAAACCTTGCGGGCAGAATTAGCTTGGCGGATACGGCTCAAGCATTCTTGGTAAGCGAGAGCACTGTAAGCCAGCTCTTTCGCAAGCGGCTTAAGGTAAGCTTTTACCGTTTTGTTATCCAGCGGCGGCTGATTACCGCCAAAACTTTGCTTATGGAAGGCATCCCCGCCGAATCAGCCAGCGCGCAGGTGGGCTTTGGCGACTACTCTGCGTTCTATCGGGCGTTTAAGCGGGAATACGGCATATCGCCTGCGGAATACCGAAAGCTGCTGGAATGAATTTGAGATTCAGCGTTTAGTGCTTAGCGCTTAAGGTGCATAAGGCAGGACAGTTGCTTTTTGCAACTAAAATAATTCAGACACATTTACGAGCATAATTCAATCGCAATTACGAGCGTAATTCAGTCGCGAT
>CAZDXD010000119.1:0-4435 GCA_964509415.1 uncultured Treponemataceae bacterium | reverse complement strand
AAGCTGATTGACGAGCTAACCCATTATTTGAGCATCGCCGCTTGCGTAAAAGATGAAGGCCGCTATCTTAGGGAGTGGATTGAGTATCACCTATGGGCGGGCGTTGAGCACTTTTACATATATGACAATGGCTCGACTGACAACACAAGGGAGGTTCTTGCACCTTATATCCTAAACGGTGCTGTAACGTACCGCTACTGGGTTTGTGATATAGAAAAGGGACACCAGCAGATTAGAATGTATAACGACGCGATCCTTCGCTATGGGCGTAGCACAAGGTGGCTAGGCTTTATTGACGCCGATGAGTATATAACGCTCACCGATGAGGGCAAGCGGCTATTTGGCATGGTGAAAAAAAAAGGGGGGGGTCTTATCAACTTCTTTAACCAATATGAACAATACCCCGCTGTTGGCATAAACTGGATTTGCTTTGACGGCGGCGGTCACGAGGCAATGCCTCAAGGCGGCTACATTATAGAAAACTACACGCGCGTCTATAAAGACGCCGACTCGCCTGAAAACAGGCACATCAAGTCCGTTGTGCAGCCCTTGCAGGTTAAGTACTGCACAAACCCGCATTATTGTTATTACAAGCGCTTTCGAAGGACGGCAGACGAGAACGGCATGAAGGTAAAAGGCCCTTTTAGCAAGGCTAACTCCACCCGCCTTATACGGATTAATCATTATTACACTAAAAGCAAGGAGGAGTACCTAACAAAAATAAAAGTGCGGGTTGATACAAAATGGGGAAACTACGCATACAGGGAAGAGAGATTGGACTTTTCCGAATGGAAAACCGATGACAGCATGAAAGAAGCTGCCGAGGCGTTGCGGGCGAAAGGAGTGCCAGAGACGTATGGCAACAACAGTTAGCCTGCCGTCTTACCCTGCAAAAATAACAAGCGCCGCCACAACAAGCGCCAAAAGCGCGGCGACAGCAATGTAAACCCAGAGGGGAAGCGGGTCACCTGCGGATTCTGCCTTGCGGCTCTTAGACACCGTGTTGCGGCGCAGGCGCGGTTTCTTCGACTTTTTCTTTACGCTGGAACTCCCGTTCCCCCCGCTACCGGGCAGGACGGCATACCCGCAAGACGGGCAGCCCTTCGCAAAAAGCGCCGCCTGCCCTGTCAGCCCGCAAGAAGGGCAGCGCACCGCCGAAAAGAACCTTCCGCACTTGGGGCATATCCTGTCGTTCCGCTTGACTTCTGTTCCGCAAAACTCGCAAAAAAAACGGGGAAGATTCCCTGCCATTTTCAGGCTTTAACTCAATAGAGGTGGCAGTCAGCCTTCCGCGGCATGGGCGCAGCCCGCGCAAGCCTTTCCAGCGCTTTTGCCGGCAGGGCACGCGCTTTCTTTTGCCGGAGCGTGCGAGTCATTCACATAAAAGCCGGAACCCTTGAAGCTGATTCCAATTCCGCCGGAAAGAACACGGTGCACCGCTTGGCCGCACTTTGGGCAGACGCGAACCGGTTCATCGCTCATTTTCTGGAAAACTTCAAAATCATTTCCGCATGAATCGCATGAATATTCATAAGTAGGCACAACAAGCTCCTTCAAGCAATCGCTGTTATTTTATGCAAGATTATTCCCCGATTGCTCATAATTTAAGATAATAAAAAGAAGGAAAGAACAGCAAGAGCCGCGCTGCCCGCAGGGATTTCTTTTACCACAGTGATAAGCCCGTTTTCCGCAGTAACGCTTTCATCGGGGAACATAAGCTGCACAAGCAGAGTTGCCGCCCGCATTAAGGCCGATGAGGAAACGGCGGCGCGCACGGTAAGTAGCTCGAAAGATGCGCCATCCTCCGCCGGCTCGCCTGCGCCTTTGTCAACAGCAAGTTCTATAGAAGAAATTGGAAGCGAAAAGCCGTCAAATGCCGAAAGCGCCGCGGCAACTCCTGCAAGCGGAAAGGCGGGCGCGGCAGGCAAAACGGAGCGAACAAATGAGTTAAAGTCAGGGGCGAAAAAGGCGAAAGGCACGTTTGCAGCCCCCAAGACTGCGCCATCCACAGCAGCAAAAAACATTTCGCCCGCGTCCGCAAAATCCGGCGCGGCGAGGTTTAGCGCAGCGGCGGCGATAAAGTCCGCCATTGAGCTAGAGGCGCCATCCCCTACCCTTTTAGCAGTAGGGGAAGCAATGTCAATTTCCGCTAAAAGCATCTTTGAAGCCGGAATAGCCACGCGGATTGCTCCGCCCTGCCCGTCAAACCAGACCGCGCCGTTCTCTTCCCGCCTTTCCCAGCCGCGCGAAGAATTGAGCGCAAGGCGGAAAGTGCGGGCGGGGAACTTGCCAAAAGCGAGCACTCTGCAAAAAAGAGCATCGCTTGCGTCGCTACGCATAATAGAAGCAAAAACGCATTCCGCGCGGGAGAAAAACTCAACGAGAAACTCTGCGGCAGGCGCATTCTCCTCTGCACTTGCGCTCATCTTTATTTCTTCAAGCGCGGGGAGAATAAAGGCGGAAGGAATTACCGCAAACACGGCGGGCGCGGCTCCCTCGCTTGAGTACGAAAGCACGGCAACGGGGTCGGCAACCTGCCCTGCCTGTCGGCTTGTTGCGCACGACCAGAACAAAAGCGGGGATAACAGCACTAACAAAAGGGGAAGGCGCGATTTTATCATGCTTTCTCTATTGCAGCCTGCCAAGTGCCAGCGGCTGACTCAACGGCAAATGGAGCATCCACTTCAGGGATTGCCGCAAGCCAAGAGGCGGAAACGGCAAGGGTTTCCGCGCAAAGGTAGTCTTTTTCAGCGTCAAAGGCCGCCTTTAGCTCAAGCGTCCCCGAAACGGAAAGGCGTATCTTGTCGGTAACGGCCAAGCCCTTTTCTTTGCGCATATTTTGCACGGTGCGCACCAAATCGCGTATACAGCCCTCGTAAAGGAGTGCGTCCGTAATTTCGGTATCAAGGGCTACGGTGAGCGTGCCGTCGTTAATCACCTTTAGGTTTTCTTTTTCTGTCCTATTAACGATGATTTTATCCGCAGTCAAGTCAACGCGCCGCCCTGAAGCCTCTATGGTTAAAACAGAGCCTTCAAGAATAGACTGAATCTCGGCAGATGTGAGCTTTTCTATTTCGGCGGCGGCGCTTTTCATCGCAGGTCCCAGCTCCTTGCCAAGCACACGGAAGTTAGCCTTTGCCGAGTACTCCACAAGCTCATCCTCATTTTCACGGAAAACAACTTCCTTTACGTTAAGCTCCTCGTGGATACTCTCCTCCATTTCAAGAAGGGCCTTTTTTTCTTCTTGGTCTCTCGTTACAAGCAGGACAGCTTTTAGCGGCTGCCGCGTTTTAATGTTGAAGTCGGTGCGCAGGCTGTGGCCCATCGACACCGCCTTTCGCACGGCAGCCATCTTGAACTCAAGCGCCTCGTCGCGCAACGTCTCATTGCAAACAGGATAGTCTGCAAGGTGAACGGATTCGGGGTCGGAGTCCTTGCGCAGATTAAGCCAAATCGCTTCCGCAATAAAGGGAATTACGGGAGCCGCGACAAGGGCGAATTTGCGCAGGGCAAGATATAGCGTCCTGTAAGCGAACATTTTGTCGCTGTCGTTTTCGCTTTTCCAAAAGCGGCGGCGAGAGCGGCGAATGTACCAGTTGTTAAGCTGCTCCACAAAAAGGAGGAAGGGGTCAATCGCGCCTGCAAGGTCGTATGCATCAAGCGCGGCGGTAGTGTCCTTCACCATTTTTTCCGCAACAGAGAGAATCCACTTGTCGAGCGGGTTCGGCCCCGCCTCTCCGCTTTCATCGAGCGTGTCAGGAGTTACTCCGTCTATGTTCGCATAGGTAACAAAGAAGCTGTAGCTATTCCAAAGCGGAATAAGAATGCTTTTTAGCACATCGCGCACGCCGTCATCGGAATACTTTAGGTCATCGGCCTTAACAACTGAGGAATGCATTAAAAAGAGGCGAAGCGCGTCCGCGCCAAACTCGTTTATAACCTCGACAGGGTCGCTGTAGTTGCGAAGCGACTTTGACATCTTCTTGCCGTCGGAAGCGAGCACAAGGCCGTTTACAATGCAGTTCTTAAACGCGGGCTTATCAAAGAGGGCTGCCCCCAGAACAACAAGCGTGTAAAACCAGCCGCGCGTCTGGTCAAGGCCCTCCGAGACAAAGTCTGCCGGGTAGTGGCTTTCAAAGTACTCTTTGTTTTCAAAAGGATAATGGCTTTGCGCGTAGGGCATTGCCCCCGACTCAAACCAGCAGTCAAGCACCTCTGGCACGCGGCGCATAGTGCCCCCGCACTCGCACGGAATGGTAATCTTGTCTACAAAGTGCTTGTGCAGGTCTTCGGGATATGTGCCCGAAAGCTCCTCAAGCTCCTTGCGGCTGCCTACGCAGACTGTCTTGCCGCAGTCGGGGCACTTCCACACGGGGAGCGGGTTGCCCCAGTAGCGGTTTCGGCTTATAGCCCAGTCCCGCGCGCCTTCAAGCCA